>CAJXPG010000065.1 GCA_913057925.1 uncultured Colwellia sp.
GAGATCTAGTACGGTCTCGTGGGCTCGGAGATGTGTATAAGAGACAGGTCCTAAAAAGCCATAAATAGTTTGTTTTTCTACTTGTAAATTAAGCGCCGATACCGCTTTAAGAGTGCCGAAATTTCGCCCCAAATCAGTGGCGCTAATTGCCAGCTCGGCTGTTGTATCATTGCTTTTGCTTGAGGTAGCGGCATCTATCATGGCAACAGCACTTGAACAGGCACGCCCATCGGAAGCTCAGCTGCGCTGTCAGGTAATTGAATTTCTGCTAAATACATTAAGTTGGCGCGTTCTGCTTGGTTTAATGCATAATATGGCGTAAACGCCGGCTCGGTGGCTATCCAACGAACCGTCCCTTTGATAGGGGTTATCAAGCCATCTACTTGTACCGTTAACTCATCATTTACTTTTACTTTTACTCGGTAAGGTTCGGGTATATAAACTCGAGCAAAAGGTGCATTGCCAGCGAGTAAAATTGCGACAGGACTGCCTTGTGTTACTCGCTCACCTAAATTCCAAGGTAAATTATCTAACAAACCATCACGCTTGGCGGTAATGGTTAAATCTTGCAATTTTTTCTTTTCACTGTCGAGAACGGCAACGGCTGTGGCAAGGATCGCTTCTGCAATTTGTAAGTCTTCAATCCTTGCGCCATTGATAAGTTGCAGTAATTGCTCTTGTGCGCTGTGAAGTTTGGCGTTGTTTTCATCGCGTGCGGCGAGGGCATTATCTAGGGTTGCTTGACTGGCAAGCGCTTTTTTAATTAGAGTTTTAGCGCGTTGATAGTTGGCTTCACTTTTGGTTAGTGCCGCTTTAGCGCCAGCAACTTTAGCTGACGCTGCTGCGACTTCTTCTTTACGAGCACCGCGATGAACTTTTTCTAAATTAGCTTTCGCTTGTTGCATTTGCGCTTGTGCTTTTGCTACTTGGGCTTTTTGTAACACATCATTGAGTTTAACCAGTACTGTGCCTTTACTGACTTGGCTACCAGAACTCACGGGGAGCGAAGTAATAACTTCGCTAACAGTTGCGGTGTGGGCGATGCGCTCTCGCTCTAGCGTGCCTAGCGCAATACCTTGTTTATTATCAT
This sequence comes from uncultured Colwellia sp., assembly GCA_913057925.1. Classification (GTDB taxonomy): domain Bacteria; phylum Pseudomonadota; class Gammaproteobacteria; order Enterobacterales; family Alteromonadaceae; genus Colwellia. The sequence continues at coordinate 1,091 of CAJXPG010000065.1, forward strand.
CACAGCCACTAAGTGATGCTATTAAAATAGTAAAAAGTAAAGCATAAGGTCTACAGGAAAAGTTAATAGCATTCATAAATATATCTTATTGAAATAAAGCTATTTTTTAGTGTAATCCTAGCAGGGGAAAAGTCAATTAATTATGGTGATGAAGGCTCAGGCTAATCTTATAGCACCAGCATTAACCAAAGCGGCATTGTTACTATACAAAGTAGCGTACTCAGTACAACGGTTCCAGCAACCACTTCTTGGCTTTGCTGTTGCCCTTGTGCAATAAGATAGGCGTTAACTCCTGTTGGGCTAGCACTCAATACCACTAACACAGCCACCGTGACTGATGGCAAATTGAAAAGGTATTGTGCAGTAATAAAAACTAAACAGGGCAGCAATATCAACTTATGAAAACATGCCACTAAGGTGAGTGTTATCTGGCTAGTTATTCGATAGTGATTGAGTGATGCACCTAATATAAATAACGCGATAGTGATTGCCGGTTTACCAAGCATAGCAAGAGTCTCTTGAATGGGGGTTGGTAGTTCAATGCCGAGTAGATTCACCATTAAGCCAAGGGTAATGCTTAGCACTAAGGGGTTTTTAAGGTTTTGTAGAAGAAAGTGAGCGTAACTAAATTTATCCGTGCCTTTTGCCGCAATCGCACTGGTTAAGGCAAAAAGTAACATGCTATGAAAGGTGATAATGAGAAAAGTTATACCGACAGCTTGTTCACCTACTGCAATTAATAAGATAGGTAAACCAACAATAACCGTATTGGAGTAGCTTGCCCCCAAAGCAAATACCGCGGCATTTTTGTTATTCGACGCTTTAGCTTTAACCAGATAGTGCACCAACATGGCTAGGGCGTAACAGCAAAGTACTGGCAGATAAAAAGCAGCAAAAAACTGCGGACTGACTTGTCCTGATAAATCAGCCTTCGCCATCTGATAAAACAAAAATGCCGGAATACTTAAGTAAAAGGTAAATTTACTTAAGGCATCTATTTGTGCTCGGCTAAGCCACTGACTTTTGGCGCAGATAAACCCTAGTGTTGCCACCAAAACAAGGGGCAAAATAATGGTAAAAATATTCATAGGGTTTAGTCACTGGGATTCATTGATTGGCTAGACGATTGGACTCGTGATGATAACGCGGTATTTAGCTAAATAAGATAAAGTAATCACTGGATAAGTAATGTTAGTTAAAACGGGGTTGAGTTAACGTTAGCTGTATTGCTGCTCAAAAAAGCTTTCAATAATTAACCGAGCCGACTCTGCATCAATATTGTCTTTCTTCAAATTTTTATAGCCACCACGGGCAAAAAGTTGTTCTTTGGCATCTGCAGTGGTTAATCGTTCATCTTGAAATTCAACTTTAATACCAAAACGTCCATGAACACGGTTGCCAAATTTTTTAGCATCAAGAGTTAGTTGCTGCTCACTACCATCCATATTCAAGGGTAAACCTACAACAACAAAGTCTGGTTGCCACTCATTTATGTATTTAGCTAAATTATCCCAATGCGGAATACCATCATTAGCCTTTACCGAGCCAAGTGGAGTAGCACTACCTGTCATCTCTTGACCAACAGCAACGCCGATATATTTTTTACCAAAATCTAAACCAATGATGGTACGTTGGCCAATTGGTGATTTAGTTTTTGAGGACATTTTGTTTCCTTTGGTTTTTCATGTGAACAGCTGAGATTACAGCGACTTAAGCATGGCCAATATCGGAGGATAAATGCGCAAGATCTATCCCTAATTTCTCAGTCGCTTTTTTCCAACGTAACTCTATTGGGGTATTAAATAAAATATCGCTATCAACAGGTGTTGTTAACCAAGAGTTTGCTTGTAACTCTTCTTCAAGTTGACCTGGTCCCCATCCTGCGTAACCGAGAGTAACAATGAATTGCTCAGGAGCTTTTTCAGTACCTAAGGCTAAAAGAATATCTTTGGAGGTGGTGATCATTAGCTCTTTACTTAGGGCTAGTGAACTACTCCAGCCGCTTTGCGAACTATGCAAAACGAAACCGCGTTGCTGTGAGATAGGACCACCGGATAACACTAATTGCTCTAGGCTATTGGTAATATCAGTAGCGTTGGCAACTACTTCTTGGCTGCTCTCTAGCACTTGCGCTTCTTCATCCTCTTCGGGCTCAATTTGTTTAAGCAAATCAGATAAGGTGATGTTTACCGGCAAATTAATGATTAGGCCCATTGCACCTTCTTCATTGTGCTCACAAATGTAGGTAACTGTTTTATTGAAGAAAGGGTCGCCAAGTGAAGGCATCGCAATTAATAAGTGGTTCTCCAAACTGTTCATTGGCATAGCGTTAACTTTTGCTTGTTCATTATATTCACCTTCACTTTTCATACCGACCATAACAACTCCAACGTTTTATTGATTAATATTATCTTCAATCGCATCCATTAACTTACCGCTGATGTTGATCGGGTAAGCCGCTTCAATTTCTCGAATACAGGTTGGACTGGTAACATTAATTTCAGTAACTTTATCGCCAATGACATCTAAACCAACAAAGTATAAGCCACGTTTTTTCAACTCTGGTGCAATAGCATCAGCAATGGCTTTGTCACTAACACTCAATGGGCGGGCTACTCCTCGACCACCAGCGGCTAAATTACCTCGAGTTTCCCCTTGAGCAGGGATACGCGCTAAACAATAGGGCATAGGCTCGCCATTAACAATTAAAATACGCTTGTCGCCATCGGTAATTTCAGGCATATATTCTTGTACCATGGCATATTGCTCGCCATGATTTGTCAGTGTTTCGATGATCACGCCGACATTAGCATCTTTTTCTTTAATGCGAAAAATAGAAGCGCCACCCATGCCATCAAGTGGCTTAATGATGACGTCTTTCTCTGCTTGATGAAATTCACGGATTTTATCGCTGCTTCGAGTAACCAGGGTTTTAGGGGTTAAGTCACTGAACCATGCGGTAAATAATTTTTCATTACAATCGCGTAAGCTTTGTGGCTTATTGACGATTAATGTCCCTGCAACTTCAGCACGCTCTAACATATAAGTGGCATAAATGAATTCAGTATCAAACGGAGGATCTTTGCGCATTAACACTGCATCTAAGTCACTTACGGCAATATCTTCTGGCTCAGATAATTCATACCAGTGATCACTATCATCAAACACTTTTACCCTATGAGTTGTCGCGCGACACTGGCCTTGTTCAAGGTATAAGTCTTTCATTTCCATGTAGTAAAGCTGATAGCCACGCTTTTGCGCTTCAAGCATCATCGCCATTGATGAATCTTTGGCGACTTTGACTTGTGAAATAGGGTCCATCACTACGCCAAGTTTAATCACTGGCTTTGATTGTTCGGTTGTTATTGTCATTTTTTATCCTGTTCAGTGTTAAGCAAACTGAGTAGTCAGTATTCTTATTATGACTACAGTAGCAAAGTTTTACCGTTAATTTATTTAAGATCGCCAAACTTACATTGTAATGCTGTGATTGCGGTCAGCGCTGCAGTTTCAGTACGTAATACTCTTGGTCCAAGCAGTACGTCATAGTAGTCATTTTGATTTGCCAGAGTTATTTCTTCATCTGTTAAGCCACCTTCAGGCCCAATAAGTAACCTTACGCGATTATTTTCCATAGGTAAGCTCATAATAGAGTGCTGAGCTTTCGGGTGTAAATTAATTTTTAACGCCTTGGTTTGTTGTTTTAGCCAATCAGATAACTGCATAGGCTCGGCTACACTAGGTACTATAGCTCTACCACTTTGTTCACAGGCACTTATCACTATTTTTTGCCATTGTTGACGCTTCTTTTCAAGACGTTCAGCATTTAACTTAACACCACAACGCTCGGTAAAAAGCGGTGTTATGGTGTTGACACCTAATTCAACAGACTTTTGTAAGGTAAAGTCCATTCTATCACCGCGTGAGATGCCTTGACCTAAATGAATGTTTAATGGCGACTCAGTTAAAATCTTTTCTTTGGTTTTAATCTCTGCTTGAGCTGACTTTTTGCTGACATTAGCTAACACTGCATTATATTGAAAAGCTTCCTCACCGTTAAATAGTGTGATGGCATCACCTTCTTTTAAGCGCAAAACTCTGACAACATGGCCAAAAGCATCTTCAGATAAGCTGACCGAATCATTTATAGTAAACTGGCTTTGTTGGTAAATTCTAGGATTTCGCATAGGGAAGCTTATCGTTATTTATAATTAATACATTAAAATATGGGCAGTTCAGCTAAAATACAATGAAACAATAGAGAAAAATGTACACTTTCAGTAGTTTCATTTGACTCACTACGAGATTACTTGTAGTTTCACAAGTAATCTAAATAAAAAGGAATAACAATGAAAAAAACTATACTTACCACGCTTGCGGCGGGTGTACTTTCTTTAGGCTTAGCGAGTCAATCAGCAATTGCTGATAATAGTAATATTATCTCTGTTGATAAAAACTTTGCTAGCCCAATAATTTCATTAAGCGGTTACAATAAAGTTTATATTCAAGACTTAGACCTTTCTCACACTAAAATTATTTCACCACCGTGGATTGATAAAGAAAGTTTCCACTGGGAAGTGCAAAAAGGTAACCGTACTCATTTAAAAGAACGTTTTAAGAAAGCGGTAACAAAAGGTTTAACTGAAAACAATGGTCGTTATGAGATCGTTGAAAAAGAAGGTAAGGGCGTACTAATTGTTGATGTTGAAATTATCAGCTTTATGCCATATGCCTTACAAGAAGATAAAGAAGCAAGAACAAAAGGCTCGGGTGAGTTTCATTTATCAGTTCACTTACGTGACGGTAAATCAAGAAGCTTAATTCATATCTTTGAAGGTACGGTAGCTATTGGTGATGATTACCAACCAAACACTGAAATGGCGCGTGCTCAAAGTGCTAAAGAGCTATTCAATGATTGGGGCCAAAGCCTACGTAAAAGGTTAGATGCAGCTAACTAGAGATTAGTGGTTAAAAGATTAACCACTATGCTTAAATCAATGACAAAAAAGCCAGTATATCGTTAGATATACTGGCTTTTTATTATGTACAGGATGTACGGTAGCTAGCGGAGATACGGATATCTAGGAGCTAGCAGGTACAGGATGTGCGGTAGCTAGCGAAGATACGGATATCTAGGAGCTAGCAAATACAGAATGTAGAGTAGCAAACACTAAGGTTCACTACATATTCACTATAAGCCGGCTGATTTACGTAAATCGTCAGCTTTATCTGTTTTTTCCCAGCTAAATGCTGTGAAAGTATCATCGCCAACTGTCATTTCAAATGGTTCGCGACCAAAGTGACCGTATGCAGCGGTTTGCTGATACATAGGGTGTAGTAGATCTAACATTTTAGTGATGCCGTATGGACGTAGGTCAAAATGCTCACGCACTAACTCAACTAGTTTTTCTTCAGATACCTTGCCAGTACCAAAGGTATCAACAGAGATTGACGTCGGCTCGGCAACACCAATAGCGTAAGATACTTGAATTTCACAACGCTCAGCTAAACCTGCAGCCACAATGTTTTTAGCAACATAACGACCTGCGTATGCTGCACTACGGTCAACTTTTGATGGATCTTTACCTGAGAAAGCACCGCCGCCGTGACGTGCCATGCCGCCATAAGTATCAACAATAATTTTACGACCGGTTAAACCACAATCACCTACTGGACCACCAATTACAAAACGACCCGTTGGGTTGATATGGTATTTAGTTTCTTCCGTTAATAATTCTGCAGGCAGTACATGCTTGATAATGTTCTCCATTACCGCATTAACTAAATCGTCTTGTTTGATATCAGGATTATGCTGAGTAGAAAGAACAACAGTATCAATAGCGACTGGCTTGTTATCTTCGTAAACAAAAGTCACTTGTGACTTTGCATCAGGGCGTAACCAAGGTAAAACACCTGATTTACGTGCTTCAGCTTGACGCTCAACTAAACGATGAGAGTAATAAAGTGGTGCAGGCATTAAGGTTGGTGTTTCATTAGTTGCATAACCAAACATTAAGCCTTGGTCACCAGCGCCTTGCTCTTCAGGCTTGCTGCGATCAACACCTTGAGCAATTTCAGGAGATTGTTGACCAATTAAGTTCATGATGCCACAGGTTTCACCGTCAAAACCAACATCAGAAGAGGTGTAGCCAATTTCACTGATAACGTTACGAGTAAGCTTTTCAAGGTCAACCCAAGCATTGGTCGATACTTCACCAGAGATAATCGCAACACCGGTTTTTACCATAGTTTCACAGGCTACTCGGGCATTCTTATCTTTGGCGATGATAGCGTCTAATACCGCATCTGAAATTTGATCGGCAATTTTATCTGGGTGACCTTCAGAAACAGACTCAGAAGTAAAAAAGTGTCTAGACATAAATCCTCAATATATTTTCTAAAGTGAATGAACAGCTAAATTAACGTCTTTAAATGCGGGTAAAACAGCACATTTATACAGACATTTAGCATGGTTCAATTTAATGTCGCTAATTCTACCTTGTCCCATTAAAATTCTCTAGTTTTTTTACGCCTAGATGGCTAAACGTCTTAAATTTTTGATGCGCATCAAAAATTTTTCACTGCCATTATTGCTAAATGACAAGCTAGAAGACTGATTTATGTAAATATAATTTAATTGATTTACACTCAGATTGAATGCTTTAGCTAAACCATTTAAGAATACTCAAGGGATTACTATGAAGAAAGTGAAGCTGTTAACAACCACTAGCATTTTATTATCTACCGTGGCATTTAATGTCTCGGCGGTAGAAGTTTATAATAATGGTAAAACGGACTTTAATATAAATGGCAACGTTTCGGTTTATTTATATGGCAGTGATGGTGAGAATCAATTACAAGATGGCTTTTCGCGGTTTTACTTTGATACCTCACATCAATTAACCCATGATTGGAAATCGTTAGCGAAGTTAGAGTGGGGGGTTAAAGTTTCGTCAAACTCAGACAGTTTACATGTTGATAATGGCAGTTTAACTAGTACAGGTCCCTCGGAAGATATCTTATGGTTACGCATGGGCTATGTCGGTCTAACACACCAAGACTACGGTACACTCACACTTGGTAAACAATGGGGGGTAACATATACCGTTACGGGCATCACTGATGTATTTGATGTTTTTGGCTCCGCAGCATCAGGAGTGTACAATTTTGGCACGGACGGTGGCTTTTCTGGCGCAGGTCGTGCTGAGCAAGCAATTCAATATAGTTACACCACAGATGATTTTTATGCGGGTATTCAATATCAAGCAACAGATGAGCAAATAACCTTTGATGATTTTCAACCAGGCGACTTAAATTTAAATGTCAATTATGATGACTCTTATGCGGTTGCTCTTACTTATAAAGCCCCTTATAAATTAGGCTTTGGTTTAGGCTTTAATAAAGCTAACTTAATAGCGACTAGAGGACCATTAACTACCAGCAGAAAAGGTACGGTAATTTCTGGCTATATGACGTATAGCAATTTACGAGCTGAAGGGTTTCAAGCTGCATTATTGCTAACGAAAATGGATAACCATGAGTTTAATGATGCTGGACAAATTATGGATGAAGCTTCAGGAATTGAACTTCATGCATCTTATCGCTTTGCCAACGGCATTACGCCTTTAATTGGTTATAACTCATTGAAAGATGGCTCTGTTGCTACGCTGGCTAATAGCGGTAATTATCACTTAGAACACATAATATTAGGCGCTAAATACCACTGGATTGAAGAAACTCATTTATATGTTGAGTATAAGATAGATACGACAACTGCCTCTGATAACAGTATTACATCAGCTGAGAATGCTATTGGTGTAGGCATGGCATATGTTTTTTAGCGTTGAACAGGGCATTGAGTGATGAACTTTACGGTAAAGGCTGTAAATTGACTGTTTGTTGCCACAGTTTAGAAAATAACTTTTGTTGTTGAGTACTTACTTTTGAGCTTAAAAATTGACATTGCCCTTGCTGCGTTGTTGGCGCTTCAAGTAATGAGTCGGTCAACCTTCTTTTTAACTGATTAGTCACAGGGGTTGCCGTTTGATGAATAGTTAAGTGTTTCCCTGCAATGTTTTCTATTTGTTTGATTAAAAAAGGGTAATGGGTACAACCAAGTACTAAACTGTCTATCCCTTTATTAAGCAGCGGCGTTAAATATTCTTGCAATAGCTGTTGACACTGTATTGAATCAATCTTCCCTTGCTCAATTAAATCAACCAAACCAGGACACGCTTGAATATGTACTTGAGCACCGTTTTTGTGACGGTTAACTAGTTGAAGAAAGTGTTCGTTTTTTGCCGTTGCTTGCGTCACTAAAATACCAACTTTAGCATTTTTACTTTCCAAAGCGGCAGGTTTGATGGCTGGCTCAACGCCAATGATTGGGACATCAATTTCTTGTCGAAGCTGACCGATAACATTCACGGTAGCAGTGTTGCAAGCAACCACCATAGCTTTAACTTGTTTACTTAAAAAATACTGTGCTATCGCATGAACTCGCTTAGCTAAAGCTTGAGGCTGCATATCACCATAAGGGGCGTGCAAGGTATCGGCAACATATATTAAGTTTTCATTAGGTAAAGTCTGATGAATACAGCTTGCAATGGAAAGTCCGCCAACACCAGAGTCAAATACACCTATAGCAGCTGAATTATCAGAGTGTTCTTTTCTAGTTCTTGACTGGGTATTGAGCATTGCACCGCTTGATTAATAAGTTATCACAATAAATTGTATTGCTTTTATCAACTAAAAAGCAATACAATAAATTAAGTAAATCTTTTTGTTTACATAACTGGCGCTTTAGTTGTTAGTTCTGGTTTTTTAGTTAAGGATAGTCATGTCGAGTGTTGTCTCAATCTCCCGCTTTAAACAATTTCCACGCTTAATGTGGATTTTGCTATTTGGCTCTTTCATTACTCGCGGTAGCTTTTATATGGTTTGGCCGTTCCTAGCGGTTATTTTGTATGAAAATTTTGCCTTAACAGCTACCGAAGTTGGTGGGATTTTATCTGGTGCTGCAGTTGTTTCAGTATTGGTAAGTTTTGCGGGGAGTGCATTATCTGATCGTATCGGACGACACCAAATGATGTACGCAAGTGGCCTTTTATATATTGTTTCTTTTTCACTACTGGCGCAGGTCAACTCTATTACTGGCTATGCTGTGGTAATCACATTATGTTCTATTGCTACTGCGTTATGGCGACCGCTTACCTCAGCACTGATTGGCGATATAATTAACGATAAAAGTACCCGAGAACTTGCCATGCAATCTTTATATTTTGTGGTTAATGTCGGTTGTGCGGTAGGGCCTATGCTTGGCCTGTGGATGGGCTTAACTGGTGAGCAATCAAGCTTTTATATCACTGCAGGCGCCTTTGGATTTTTATTAGCCTTATTATGGTGGGGCTTTACTCAGCATCAACAAAATAAGCCTGCTAGTGAAGAAGCAGAGCAATCAGCAGCTGAACTGAATGAGTTAAATGAAGGGGCAACAGTGAAAGATGAGTTAGTTAAAAAAGCTAGCAATAAAAAGCCTGAAGAAAACAAAATTTTTAAAATTCTTATTGCTGATAAGTTATTGCAGTGCCTTATCTTGGCAAATATTTTGTGTATGTTTATTTATGCGCAAATGGACAGCTCACTAATTCAATATTTAACACGTGCCAAAGTGCCTGATTTACTGGAACTAATCTCAGCAATGATCTTTACTAATGCACTGGTGATAATCTCAACACAGTTTTTGTTGTTAAGACTCATGGCGAATTTATCATTGGTGGCAAGAATACAAGTGGGATTAGTGTTACTGATGTGTTCACAAGTATGGTTAGGGCTAAATCCGTTAACGCTTTTTTGGGGCTGGATTGGCGCTATTGTGGTAATGAGTTTGGCGGAAACTATTTTATTTCCAACAATGAATGTTCATATTGATCGCTTAGCGCCGGATCATTTACGTGGCGCTTATTTTGGTGCCGCGTCATTTTATGAATTTGGTTATGCTATTGCCCCTTTAGGTGGAGGAATTATTCTCGACCACCTTGGCGGGCAATGGTTGTTTTTTATTGCCGCAGGGTTAACCACCATTGTTATGTATCTTTACGCCATTTTAGATAAGTTACCTAGACCTGAATTTATTAATAGCAAAGCTAATGCACTGTAAGCCTGAATCCAAGTGCCTTTCTTAGGAGGACGGAAATATTCTGATATTTTTGATTTAAAGGTAAAGAGTAAAGGTTGCTTCCAAGGTGCCGCAGCTCACAATAGTCCTGAACACCGTGTGCTTTTCTTAGGAGTGCGCGGAAATATCATGATGATATTTTATTATGCTAAAGGGGATATTTTCTTAATTTGATATTTTTTGATTTAAACATAAAGGGTAGGAAAGGTTGCTTCCAAGGTGCCGCAGCTCACAATAGTCCTGAACACCGTGTGTTCAGGGCGGAAATATCATGCTAACCGTAGGCTTCCCGATACGAGCCGGGCTTGCGCAATAGCTAATAGTCAATTCCCTAAGGTAAAACTTATCGGCTCAGGGACATAGTTCGCACACAAACACCCCAGAAGCAGATTTAGTATAGCGAAAAAATGATCATCGAATAAGTTTTTTTTTGTAAAAGTGAATCGAGTGCTGTCTAATTATTCGTTATGTTTTATTTTTAAGCTAACACGGCTTTACACCAGATAACCAAGCTGTAGAAAAGCTAAACAGTTAATGTTTATGCGCTTTTTTTCTTGGTAGGAGAAAGGGCTTGTTCTATGGTTGACTGTAATAAAGCAATCTTTTCTTGGTTTTCTTGTTGCTCAACTTTTAATTGTTGTTGAGTTTTTAGTAAATCATTTGCCAAGTTTAGTGCAGTCATTAGTAAGGTTTGCTCTGGTGTACTAATTGCTTTGCTAGCACCGTCTTTAGATAAACGCTCACTTAGTTCTTGTGCCGCAGACAATAAAGCAGTTTCTTGCCCTATTGGGCAAGCTATTTTTAGCTTGCGATCAACAACGTTGATTTCGACAGTTCTTTGCGCCATTTATAAAAAATTCCAAGAGTTATTAACAATATAGCCATAGATTAGCTAAATATTGCCCATTATTTTAATGATAACTACGCTTAGCCTGCTATGCAAGTAAATAGCGCTGTTAAAAAGGTTTTTTCTGTTATTTTTCTTTTCTGATATTTTAGGCAGTGATACCATTACTGGTAATATCATTCAGAAACCACAGAATTAAATCATGACTGACACAACAGCGACTAACGACAGCAATAATAACTTAATTGATTTTGCTACTATGCAAGCCATCTTAACGAGTGAAGATGTTAAATCTCATGCGAGTGAGCTTCACGGTGTTTTAACGGGCTTAGTGTGTGCGGGTTTTGAGTTTGAAGATCAAGGCTACCTTGCCATGCTGAACGATCTTTTCAATGAAGGTGATGGCTTTCCTAGTGCGGTTAAAGTTGCCCTTAAACAATTGTATAGCGAGTTATGGACTAGCATTTTAGATGATAGCTATAGCTTTAATTTATTATTACCTGATGACGATGACTCAATGGCTGAACGCGGTCATGCATTGAGTGTTTGGGTACAAGGCTTTAATTTAGGCTTTGGTTTACAACAAAAAGACAGCCCAGTGGTCTCTGAAGATGTGAAAGAAGTTTTAACTGACTTTGGTGAGATTGCTAATTTATCTGATGAAATGGATGAAGATGAAGATACCGAGCAAGCTTATTTTGAAATCAGTGAGTATGTCCGTATTTCTGCCTTGCTTTGTTTTAGTGAACTCGCTACTCCGCCAAATGTTCAACCAACGAATGATGAGAAAAAAACACTTCATTAAGCGGTTAAGGCTAGTGAGTAGTTTGTTTCGCCAATTTATTCTTCGCCAGGCTGTTCTTCGACGATATGGTTTGCTTCAGTAAGAAAAGTCAGCGTAAACAATAATACCTTATCAACCAAAAAGGCATGACGTTAAATATGAGCTCTACATCCATTAACCCTTTATCTATGAGCCAGTTACCTATGAACCAGTTACCTATGAAAGAGTACTCTGCACATCGTGCCGCTTTTTTCAAAAAAATGCCAAGCAATAGTGTGGCATTTTTTCCTGCTGGCAAAGAGTTAACTCGTAGTAACGATACCGAATTTGCTTTTTGCCAAAACAAAAACTTCTTTTATTTAACTGGGTTTAATGAGCCGGATGCGTTATTAGTTTTACTTAAAGATGAACAGGACAATAATAAATCAGTGCTTTTTTCACTACCAAAAGATCCGCTACATGAAATTTGGCAAGGTCGTCGGGTAGGGCAAATAAAAGCGGTAGAAGAATATGGTGTTGATGAAAGCTATGAGTTAGCTGAAATTGACGTGTTATTGTCTGATTATCTTGATGGTAAAAGCCAAGTTTTATTTGGCTTTAATGATGATACTTTTGCTGCACAAGTTTTCACTTGGTTAAAGCAAGTAAAAAGTCGAATTCGCCAAGGCGCAAATGCTCCAGAGCAGCTCACTGATGCGGACCCTATTATTGCTGATTTAAGATTAATTAAATCAGAGAATGAACTGGCTTTAATGCGCACCGCCAACCACATTTCTGGCTTAGCGCACCAACGTGCTATGCAAAAAAGCCAAGTGGGTAAGTTGGAATATCAAATAGAAGCTGAAATTTTACATGAATTTGCCCGTCACGGTGCAAGGCATCCCGCTTATGCGAGTATCGTTGCCGGTGGAGATAACGCCAATATTTTGCACTACACCAATAATGATGATGTGTTAAAAGATAACGAATTATTATTGATTGATGCCGGTGCAGAACTATCGGGCTATGCAGCTGATATCACACGTACTTTCCCTATTAACGGTAAGTTCAGCGCTGAACAGAAAACCATTTACCAATTAGTGCTTGATGCTAAAAACTTAGCAATTAATGCAATTAAACCGGGCATGTGCTTCGCCAAATTAAATGTGCTTACCAACACATTTTTAACCCAAGGGCTCATTGATTTAGGTATTTTAGTTGGCGATCTTGATGAGTTAATGGCAGAAAAGAAAGTAAAAGACTACTTCATTCATGGTCTTGGTCACTGGTTAGGCTTAGATGTTCATGATGTTGGTGATTACCAAATTAGTCTTGATAAAGAGCAATTGCGTGCTTTTGAAGTGGGCATGGTAATGACCATTGAACCGGGTATTTATATTCCACTGACGGATGTCAATGTTGATGAAAAGTGGCGTGGAATTGGTGTGCGTATCGAAGATAATATTGCGGTAACTGCTGATGGTTTTGAAAACTTAACCACAAACTCACCACAAACAATCGAAGAAATTGAAGCATTAATGCAAGCCGCGAAGGCATAAAGCGACTAAAAACATAATTTATGTTGCTGTATCAATAAAGTGCTAATTGAAATTCAGTAAACTGTTATGTAGTTACTGCTAAAACTAAAATAAATAATAAGACGAATGTGATGGACAACCCTAAGCAATTTTTTGATGTCATTATTTCTGGTGGCGGATTATCAGGCAGCCTTATGGCGCTTAGTTTAAGTAAATTAACTAAAACTGATGGTAGCTTATTGTCTATTGCTATTATTGAAGCCTTGCCTTTTCAGCAAACCAAACCTGTTGATGATACTCAGTTATTTGATGCTCGAGTGTTAGCTCTTTCACACGGTAGTGCTGGATATTTAGCGAAAGTTGGCGCATGGCAATATCTAACAGATGATGCCTGTGCGATAACGGATATTGATATTTCAGACCGAGGGCACTTCGCTAAAGCTAGGCTCAATGCCAGTGATTATAATGTTAATGCCTTAGGTTATGTCATTGATATGGCGCTTATTGGCAAAGCTCAGTTAAAAGCCCTTAGTGGCAGACATAATATCCAATGGTTCGCCCCTGATTCTATTGAAGATATTCTTTGGAAAAATGATGCCCAAACTCAAGCCTTAGCTGATTCTAGCCTTGAGCAGGTTAGTGTAAAGCTAAAGTCAGGTAAGTATTTATCAACAAGTTTATTATTAGGCTGTGATGGCGTTCATTCCCCTTGTCGCAAGTTGGCCAATATTGAGGTCAAGTGTGATGATTATGGCCAAGTCGCCTTAATTACCAATGTCTCTACTGAGCAGGCTCATAAAAATAAGGCTTTTGAGCGTTTTACTGAGCATGGTCCTATCGCCATGCTGCCTTTAAAAGAGCTGTCATCAGGGGGATCTCGTTGTTCGCTGGTGTGGACCATGACGCCAGAGCAAGCCGAGACGATTCAAAAACTCGATGATGATGCCTTTAAAGTTGAACTAGAGCGCGCTTTTGGTAGCTTCCTAGGCGCGATAACACATGTCGGTAAACGTAATGTCTACCCTTTAGTGTTATTACAAGCTCAAAGGCAAATTCACCACCGTATGGCGCTTATCGGAAATGCCTCACACACCATCCATCCCATTGCAGGGCAGGGGTTTAACCTCGGTCTTCGTGATGTTGAAATGATGGCACAATTAGTTGAAAAGGCGTTAGCAAATGGTGATGACTTAGGTAGCTTTTCATTATTAAACGCCTATCAAGTCGATAGAGAAAAAGACCAGCAAGCGGTGATTCAATTAACAGACTCCTTGGTAACTTTATTTGCCAATGATTTATCGCCTTTGGTGGTTGGCAGGAATATCGCTTTACAGACGCTTAACTTTATTTCACCGATTAAAAATGCCTTAGTTAAAAAGACCATGGGTTATTAATTCGCTATTGGAAATAAAAAGCTAGATCCCCGACAAGACACTTCGGGGATGACAGTTAAGCGCTAGATCTCTGACAAGACATTTTGGGGAAGAAAGTTAAGCACTAGATCCTCAACGAGAGAGCTAGGACGTTACAGTTAAGCAGTAAATAATGATAGTTTCAGCTATCGTCACTCCCGAGGGGCTTGTCGGGAGTCTAAAAAGTTATTGGAGGCTATTATGTCTTCTTCGAATGTTAAAAGAGATAAACATGCAAAAATTTGATGTGTTAATTGTTGGTGCTGGCATGGTGGGTTTAACGCTAGCCTTGGCTCTACGTGCAAAAAGCCAATTGAAAATTGCCATGGTAGATACGGCGCCAGTAACCGAGCTTGATGACAATATTGATGTCAGAGTGAGCGCTATTAATGTTGCCAGTCGCAATATTTTTGCTAATCTTGGTGTTTGGTCGGCAATTGAAGCTAGCCGATTGCAAGATTATCAACACATGCATGTTTGGGACAAATCGGGTGTCGGTAAACTCGATTTTTCAGCACAAGACAGTAGCACTTTTCCACCTGAAGATAATTTGGGCTGGATTATTGAAAATAAAGTGATCCGTCATGCTCTGTGGCAAAAAGCACAACAAGACGACGGTATTCATTTTTTTACCGACAATAAACTTGCCAGCATTAGTCATGGCGACAGTGAAGTATTTGCCACATTTGCACAAGAAGCTGATAACGCACCAAGCCAACCTATTATTGCTAAACTCGTGGTTGGGGCTGATGGCGCAAATTCGTGGGTACGAAAACAAATGGATATGGCAATGATCTTCAAAGATTATGATCACCACGCCATTGTTGCAACGGTTGAGTGCCCACAAGGTCACCAAAACACTGCTTGGCAAGTGTTTTTAGACAGCGGGCCGTTAGCGTTTTTACCACTGCAATCTGCAAAGTCAGAAGGTAAATTATGCTCCATTGTGTATTCAACAGCACCAGATGATGCTCAGCGTTTGACTGAACTTGATGCAGTTGATTTTGCCAAAGAGTTAACAGCTGCTAGTGATGGTAAGTTAGGTGATATTAAGCTCGTGAGTGAGCGATTTACTTACCCATTAACCATGCGTTTAGCGCAAGACTTTGTCAAAGAGCGCGTGGTACTTATTGGTGATGCTGCGCACACCATTCACCCCCTAGCTGGCCAAGGTGTTAATTTAGGTTTACTCGATGCTGCAGGATTAGCGCAGACTTTAACCGATAAACAAACCACAGATGAAGGTTATTATCATGAAGGCGCTGCTGAATTTGTCAATTCTGCCGATTTAAAGGCATTTTCCCGTTGGCGCAAAAGCGAAGCGACAGAAATGATTGCCGCCATGGCAGGTATTAAACAAGCATTTGAGCCTCATGTCGCTCCGATTAAATTACTCCGTGGTCTAGGGATGCAGCTAATCAATAACTTTGCCCCTGCTAAAAAGTTGTTAATTGCTCAAGCACTTGGCACTAAGGCTGACCTTCCTGCGTTAGCTTACCGAAAAGACAGGCTTTAATTCTGACTCTTTAGTCAGGAAATACTTGTTTTTTAGCCCTTTGGCAGCGCAATTAAAATAAAGGCCAATATTTATATTGGCTTTTATTTGTTCTACAGCCACAACACTTGCATAAGCTGGTTATAAATTTCAAAAAAAGCCATTCAATAAAATATAATTCTGATATTCGATAAAACATGGGTTTATATTTTTTGAATGTGAGTTTTATTGTTGAATCAACGATAACTGGCAGCTATAATTAGCCAACTTTGATTATTTATTTTGATTATTCTTTTTAATCATCCCTTTTGATCACTATCTAGGTGGAACATATGACAAATAAAACAGTATTACATGCTAAGCACTTAGCTTCAGGCGCAAAAATGGTTGATTTTTACGGCTGGGAAATGCCAATTAACTATGGCTCTCAAATAGAAGAGCACCATGCGGTAAGAACCGATGCCGGTATGTTTGATGTTTCACACATGACTATTGTTGATGTGCAAGGCAGCGACGCCAAAGCTTTCTTACGTCGTTTAGTGATTAACGATGTTGCTAAATTAACCGTACCAGGTAAAGCACTTTACACCGGTATGTTAAATGAAGCGGGCGGCGTAATTGATGATTTAATTATCTACTTCTTCTCTGAAACAAACTACCGTTTAGTGGTTAACTCAGCAACTCGTGAAAAAGACTTAGCTTGGATGGACAAGCAATCAGCTGGTTTTGATATCACAATCACTGAACGTCCTGAATTTGGCATGATCGCCGTACAAGGTCCTGAAGCTATTGCTAAAGTAGCTACCTTGCTTTCTGATGAAGAAAAAGCCGCTGTAGAAGGTATGAAGCCTTTCTTTGGTGTACAAGTGGGTGATTTATTTATCGCAACGACTGGTTACACTGGCGAAAACGGTTACGAAATTATTGTACCAGATAGCGCAGCAGAAGATTTCTGGCAAAAATTATTAGACGCAGGTGTTGCACCATGTGGCTTAGGCGCACGTGATACTTTACGTCTTGAAGCAGGTATGAACCTTTATGGTTTAGATATGGACGAAACGGTATCTCCAATTGCTGCCAACATGGCTTGGACTATCAGCTGGGAACCAGAAGATCGTGAGTTTATCGGTCGTGACGTTTTAACCGCGCAAAAAGCCGCGGGCGACCAACCTAAACTTGTTGGTTTAGTGATGGAAGCTAAAGGTGTACTACGTTCTCACCAGAAAGTTGTTACAGAATTTGGCGACGGTGAAATAACTTCAGGTACTTTCTCTCCTACATTAGAGCACAGTGTTGCTTTAGCACGTGTACCACGTAGCGTAAAAGTAGGCGATGTCGTTGAAGTAGAAATGCGTAAGAAATTAGTAAAAGTTACCGTGACTAAGCCAAGCTTTGTTCGTAACGGCAAAAAAGTTTTTTAATTCATCCGTCATACTTGAAACCGCAGTTTTATTGTCTGCATTGACTCGGCGCAATCACTTAGTACACTAAGCTCAGCGCCTCGCAATTTGACAGCTTCACTGCGATTACAATTATTTAGGATGCGTTAACGTTAAAATATTATTTTTTTATAGTTTTTGTGCTATAAAATTTTACAGAAATTTAAACTATCAAGAATAGGAAAAATAAAAATGAGCAACATTCCTTCAGAATTAAAATATGCAACATCTCATGAGTGGGTTCGTAACGAAGGTGACGGTACCGTTACTGTTGGTATTACTGAACACGCACAAGGCCTTTTAGGTGACATGGTATTTGTTGAATTACCAGATGTTGATGATGAAATCAGCACAGGCGATGACGTTGCCGTTGCAGAATCTGTAAAAGCCGCTTCAGACATTTACGCACCAATCTCAGGTACGGTTGTTGAAATCAACGAAGACCTTGAAGATTCACCAGAACTAGTTAACTCTGACGCGTTTGGTGACGGTTGGTTATTCAAAGTTAAAGTTGATGATGCGGGTGAGTTAGAGAACTTACTTGACGCAGAAGGTTACGCGAACTCAATCGACGAAGACTAATTTTCGTTTTTTAGCGTCGTTAATCAACTTTAGTCGGCATTGTCGGCGTTTCTTGTCTTGTCACTTAGTGTACTAAGCTCCGGCGACAAGAAACTTGACGGCTTTGCCTAAAGACTGATTACCTTAGCTAAAGCATATTGAAGCCTCTAACAAATAAAGTTTGAGGCTTTCTTTTATTCACAAAAGAATAAAAGGCCCTGTATTGTTACGCCAAGCAGTAATAGCGTCATCCTCGAAGTGTTTTGTCGAGGATCCATTTTTATAACGATGGACTCCCGCCAAATGAAACGGGAATGACTAAGCTAGCGTTTGCAGCTATTTTTTATTTATGTACTTTACGTAATTTACCTACATTTAAGTGAAACTGTTATGACCTCACAAGCACCTGTTAACTCATTAGCTGAGTTAGAGCAAACACACGATTTTACTCGTCGCCACATTGGCCCAAGTGAATCACAAACTCAAGCCATGTTAAATGACATTGGCGCAGAATCTGTTGATGCCTTAATTGACGAAATTGTTCCAAGTGACATTCGTCTGGCTGATTTACCAAACATTGGTGAGAGCAAAACAGAAGTTAAAGCGTTGGCTGATTTAAAAGCCGTTGCTAGCTTAAATAAAGTAAACGATACCTATATTGGTTTAGGTTACTACGGTACCTTAACGCCAAACGTTATTTTACGTAACGTGTTAGAAAATCCAGGTTGGTACACAGCGTACACGCCTTACCAACCAGAAATTGCCCAAGGTCGTTTAGAGTCATTATTAAACTACCAACAAATGTGTTTAGACCTAACAGGTTTAGACCTTGCTTCAGCTTCATTACTTGATGAAGGTACAGCAGCAGCAGAAGCGATGGCACTTGCCAAACGTGTTGCTAAAAACAAAAAATCAAACTTATTCTTTATCTCTGATGATGTTTACCCACAAACTATCGACGTTGTTAAACAACGTGCTGAAATGTTTGGTTTTGACATTATTGTTGCACCAGCAAATGAAGCTGCTGATCACGATATCTTTGGCGCACTTATCCAATACCCAGGCGCTAGCGGTGAAGTAACCGATATCAGTGAGTTAATCGAAAAAATTCACGCTAAAAAAGCTATCGTAGCTGTTGCTGCTGATATCATGAGCTTGGTATTACTTAAATCTCCAGGTGCCTTAGGCGCAGACGCTGTTATTGGTTCAAGCCAACGTTTTGGTGTACCAATGGGTTACGGTGGTCCTCACGCTGCATTCTTCACCACAAGTGATAAGTACAAACGTTCATTACCTGGCCGTATTATTGGTGTATCAAAAGATACGCGTGATAACCCAGCACTTCGTATGGCGATGCAAACACGTGAACAGCATATTCGTCGTGAAAAAGCCAACTCAAACATTTGTACAGCACAAGTATTACTTGCCAACATGGCAGCGTTTTACGCGGTTTACCACGGTCCTCAAGGTTTAAAAACTATTGCTAACCGTATTCACCGTTTAACTGACATCCTATGTTTAGGTACTGCAACAAAAGGCTTAACAGCTGTTCATGCTAACTATTTTGATACCTTAACTTTCAATGTTGATAACAAAGAAGAAATTGTTGCCCGTGCATTAGCGGCTAACTTAAACCTTCGCACTGACGTTGATGGTCAAATCTCTGTATCACTAGATGAAACCACTACGCGTGAAAACGTAGCGGTTTTATTTGACGTATTACTAGGCGAAGGTCATGGCTTAGACATTAGCGACTTAGATGATAAAATTGTTGAGTGTGGTCACTCGTCAATTCCAGCATCACTCGTTCGTGAAGATGAAATCTTAACGCACCCAGTATTTAACTCATACCACAGCGAAACAGAAATGCTTCGTTATATCAAAAAACTAGAGAATAAAGATTTAGCATTGAACCACTCAATGATTTCTCTTGGCTCTTGTACCATGAAGTTAAATGCAACAGCGCAGATGATCCCAGTATCATGGCCTGAATTTGCTAATATGCACCCATTTGCACCAGTTGACCAAGCACAAGGTTATAAGCAAATGATTGATGAACTAGCCGACTGGTTAGTTGAATTAACAGGTTACGACAAAATGTCGATGCAACCTAACTCAGGTGCACAAGGTGAGTACGCAGGTTTAATCGCCATTCACAAGTACCACGAAAGCCGTGGCGATTCGCACCGTAACATTTGTTTAATCCCATCTTCAGCACACGGTACTAACCCAGCGTCAGCGCAAATGGTTGGTATGAAAGTTGTTGTAGTCGATTGTGACAAAGAAGGTAACGTTGACATGGCTGACTTGAAAGCGAAAGCTGAAGAGTTATCTGAAAACCTTTCTTGTATCATGATCACGTACCCATCAACGCACGGTGTGTACGAGAAAACTATTGCAGAAATTTGTAATATCGTTCATGACAACGGCGGTCAAGTTTACCTTGATGGCGCAAACATGAACGCACAAGTTGGTTTAACCTCTCCTGGTTTTATCGGTGCTGATGTTTCTCACTTAAACTTACACAAAACTTTCGCTATTCCACACGGTGGCGGCGGTCCAGGTATGGGTCCTATCGGCGTTAAAGCGCACTTAGCACCATTCTTACCAGATCACGCAATCATCAACGTTGACGCTGAAACTAAAGGTAATGGCGCCGTATCTGCAGCACCATTTGGTAGTGCGGGTATTTTATGTATCTCTTACCTTTATGTTGCTTTATTAGGGAAAACTGGCGTAACTGATTCAACTAAGTATGCGATTACTAACGCTAACTACTTAGCAAAGAAATTAAGCCAACATTACCCAATTTTATACACAGGTGATAACGGCCGTGTTGCTCACGAATGTATTATCGACTTACGCCCAATTAAAGCGGAATGTGGTATCACTGAAGTTGATATGGCAAAACGTTTAATGGATTACGGTTTCCACGCACCAACCATGTCGTTCCCAGTAGCGGGTACTTTCATGATTGAGCCTACAGAATCTGAGTCTAAAGTTGAGCTTGACCGTTTCATCGAAGCAATGGTTTGTATTCGTGATGAAGTACGTAAAGTTGAATCAGGTGAGTGGACAGCGGACGATAATCCACTGCACAATGCACCACATACTATGGCTGATGTTACATCTGAGTGGAACCGAGCTTATTCAATTAAAGAAGCGGTTTACCCAGTAGCGGCAGTGGCAGAAAACAAATTCTGGCCAACGGTTAACCGTATTGATGATGTTTACGGGGATCGTAATTTGATTTGTTCATGTCCAAGTGTGGATACTTATAAAGACTAGTAACTAGTTGATATAAAATAATAAAAAGCGAGCTTAGGCTCGCTTTTTTTGTTATGTTAACCTTCTGTTTAGTTATTTTATTTCAAGGATTGAGATGGTGAAATTACATGTATGCAAATGGGTAGTAGGAGTTTTGGGCTTACAGGTATTAACGGCTCAAGCTTCAGAACTTGCTACGCAAACACCAGTTAGCACAGAGCCTTATTTTCATCAATTGGCGGAATATAATATCGAAGATGGCAGTCGTTTTTCCTTGTGTAGAGACTTTACTGCTTATGTAAACCGTCAAACACCTTTCTATTATTATTTAGGGCTTAAGCCCGATCCTTTGTTTGAAAACTTTAGGCTACCTCGCTTGAATGAAATAAAGGATGTAGATACAAAAAAAGTCATTGCTGTACTTAAGGAAGCTACAGATACTCGATTTAAAGAATATATAGATAAAGTCTTTCAGAGACCATCAGACAAAAAAAGGTTAGAACATATTCAAAGACACGAAAGAGATTGGCTAGAGTTGGAAGCTACTTACTTAAGTGATAATACTACATTCTATTCTGCTTATATGGATGTTAACCATAGTGGTCAAAAAGATTATGTATTGATAACCAAGGTAGATTACCCACTTACCAAACGTAATGCTGCTTTTGAAAAAAAAACTATCGGATTAAATGCTAGCTTATATAGTTATACACCGATTTATAAAGATGGCAGTTATAAACAGCCAGAAAAACATTCAAGGTTTTCATTAAGAGGACATCCTTTTTATTATCGAGGACGTTTTTATGTGGTTGATTTTAATTACTCATCAAGCCCGGAATCAACTTGGGTAAGTGTGTATATTTATGAACCAAAAGTACCTTTCATGAGTAGGGAAGGGGTAGATATGGGTAGAGCTGTCTGTCAATTACGTATGAAGCCTTAAGAAATAAATGGGTTTAGGTACACTTTAAATAATTTGTCGCGGTGGCGACGGCACCCAAAGGGGACATAGCGCCGTCCCCCCTTTGGAATCCCCCGACGCTGCTAACAAACGTATTCTTCAACTCATTCAAGTGTATTCGACGTAACAGCGCTGATGGCACATCCATGTGCCGACAGCGCTTTGTTCATCATCCCTGATGAACATACGTGAACACTTTCACTCATTTCAGCGTTTGAAGAAGCAGACTTGGTGTTTGTTGAGACAGTGTCCCCTTTGACTAGTCAAAAGCTCTATGCTTATTTGTATCCTTGGAATTTACCAAACACTCCAATTCCCATCTCAGCGTTGAAAGTTTCATTTTGAATAGCAGTTAATCGATGACAGCCATGGATGGCTGGAGCTGACGTTGCGCAGGGACGAGCATTCGTCAGGTATCGATAACTACAAAAATTATTATTTCAGCTTTAGCTGAGTAGGGGCTCCGTGGGGTTCCAAGGGGACGCCGGAGGCAGTGTCCCTTTGGGTGTGGTCGCCACCGCGACATCAAGCAGGTAATTAAACTCCAAGCGCATGTTGTTGACTCCATAACTAATCAATAGCACTTTTGGCGCTACATCGCCACAGAGACGCCAAGTAGGTAATCATATTCGAAACATTTGCTGTTGAATAAATTACAGTAAACACTCATACCCGCTTATTCAATGTCAGATATTTAACTTATTAAATTGTGATTCATCGAACTTTATTTTAAGGTAAACATATCAATCGCTGTCTCTTATACACATCTCCGAGCCCACGAGACCGTACTAGATCTCG
>CAJXPG010000066.1 GCA_913057925.1 uncultured Colwellia sp.
GGTCTTCTGCGTCGATGTTTTTTCAATAAACTTAAGAAACCTTCCCACGCAGAGCTATCAACTACTTTATGGCTGTCTTGGGTGGTGTAACGGCCCGCTGTATCAATCAATACTGCGTCATTGGTAAACCACCAATCACAATTTCGTGTACCGCCAACCCCTTGCAAAGCGCCTTTGCCAAATTGCTCCGCCAACGGAAAGTCTAAACTTGAATTAACCAGTGCAGTCGTTTTACCTGAGCCAGGTGGTCCAATAACAATGTACCAAGGTAGTTCATACAACGCAGATTTTGCACCAGAGCCATTGAAGTTTAGCTTCTTCAAGGTCGCTAGCGCTTGACCAAAACGCTCACTCATTTGCGTCATTTCGTCACTGGTTTGCTCACCAATAAGATCTCCTGCTGACTCTTCTTGGCTGCTTTGTAAGTCATTAACAAGGTTATTGTTACTTTGTTTCTCTTGGTGTTGAATGCGTAAGTTATTAATTCCCCATAACAGTGAAATCACTAAAATGGTCATCAAACGGGCACTTTCTGATAATAACGGCGCAGTATTTTGCTCACCAAATTTAAAGGCAGGACCAATAAACCAAATAAGTAGCGCTAAAATAACCAAACCAATAACAGAGATGACAATTCTATTTTTAAAAAAAGCGATAATATTTTTCATTGAGTACTCAGGTAACGTTAAAGCGTTTTATTGGCTGAAGAATTAGATGGTTTCGCATCTTTCTCAGCTTGGTTGTTGTTGGTTTTAATCTCTGTTAGCTGATGACTTACAGGGGTAGATGATTGATCTAACCAATACCTAAAACCTGAATAGGTCAGCGCCATGAGGCCAACAAAAACACTGGCAACTACCCACATAGGCACATACTTTGACAGGGTGTTTTTGGAGTGCGCCAAACCTTGCCAGCAAGGAGATAATGAACGCTCATATTCGCCGCGAAAGCTGCGAATAATATAAAATAAATCATCACGTAACTGCTCTAGTTGGTCACGGCCACGTGCGACTACGCGATACTTACCTTCATACCCTAAACTCAAGCAAATATAGATAAGCTCAAGCACTTCAATATTGTCCGCAGGGGTATTGCGCAGACGATCTAAAATGGCAAAAAATTTCTCACCACCAGCAGTTTCTTTATGAAAGGTGCCTAATAACGTTCTTTGGTTCCAGGCACTTTCTGCGCCCCAAGGAGTATTTAATACCGCTTCATCTAAAATAGTGCAGAGTAAATAGCGGGCGATCATCACCGTGTCTTCTTTAATACCAGCGCTGCGCGCCTTACTATCAAAGCTTTTGATTTCTCGCTCTAATTGTTGATGCAAACTAGCAACATTTGGGTGGCTAAGTGACTCGCGGGTTTTAGAGAAAACCGCCAGTAGAGTTGACGCAGCATTGACTAACGGATTCAAACCTGTGCTGGTTGAAAAGTTACCAGGGGTAACCTCTCTTGGCATACTCATCGGTTGAGCTTGCTGTGGCTGCTGAGGTTGATAAGCTGGTGGCGCTTGCTGATTACTTGGCGCGCGCCCTCCTGGCATTGGGCGAATTACCGTGCCATCACCTCGATTTATCGGCTGTCTAAATACCGTTTTATCTGGATTATCAACTGACATATTCATTCCTTTGAGGTTGTGGAATTATTGGCGTATAGACCAAAGCTCTAGTTCTAATTCGGGGTAATCAGCGCCAATATGAAAAGCGAAACCACCCGAATGACTCAATTCTTTCCAAAAATCATTGTTACGTTCGAGTTCAAAGTAACAATACCCTGCGTGGTAAGGTATTTGACGCGGTGCAACGGGTAATGCTTTTAACGGAATACCCGGCATAGAGGCGTTGACTAGTTGGCGAATTCGCTCAACCGGACCGACTTTCACCGTTGCTGGAAATTGATTACGTAGGTTATTTTCAGGAATTTGAGCGCGCACAGCTAAAACAAATGCCCCTGAATTTAGTAAGCTTCTATCAGTAATTTGCGCAACACGTATGCCAAATTTCTTCTCAACTAAAGGCATAGAAACTGCAGTTTGCTCATAAACCATGCTTAAGCATTGTCTCAGTGAGGTCATTACTGGGGTAAATGTTTGTTGCAAGTTACCGTGCAAATAAGCGGCAAAATTTGGTGGCCTTTTGTTTTCGGTAACGAAAGTAGAAAATTCACCCACCATTTGTACCAGTTCGGTATATAACTCAAGCGGATGCAAGGTTTGTAGTTTTGACAAGTGTTCGGCAAGAGGCTCTAGACGGTTGATCATTTGCAACATCATATAGTCTGCCACTTCAGCCGTTCCACCACGCTGAGTATCAGCTAAACGTCCAGCAATCGATTCTCCCCTGTGATGTAATAAACCCACCAATTCAGAAAGAAAACCTGAAAGTTTAGGCGTTGCTGAGCAATCTAGGCAGCTAGGAATATAGTGCTCATCAAGTAAAATATTTTTATCTTCTCGTGATTCAACTATTTTGAATAAACCAATGGTTGCATAACCACTTAAGTCATCAGAGCCAAGTAACAAGCGTAATCTTGGTTTGCCTACCGCAATATCTAACGATTCACCGCCCTCAAAAGAGACATCTCTTATGGCTTGGTTTGATGAGTAGTAACGCGCTAAACCTTGTGTTTCATCACTTGCTAATATCTCTAACGCGCCGGGACGCTTAACCGGAATAGCAAGGTAAACAATTTGATTGGCGGTGTTTTCTGGCACTTCCAGTACGTCTGGACGGTCATTATGATCAGGGAAACTAAATGGCGTGCCGTCAGGAAATATCCCAGAGGCTCTGATAAGTGAAAGCTTGCCTAATTTGAGTAATTCTTGATCCAAATCGAGTTGGTTAACGCCCCATGCATATGCACCCATCGCTGAACATTTACCTTGAATATATTTTTCAAGATAACGTTCTTGCTGCTGGAAATGGTGAGGATTTAAAAACATCCCTTCTGACCAAACTACTTTACTATCTAATGACATAAGTTCCCGCTTTATTTTTTATTATTCCATGGACTTTAGTAAGTCTAATTTTACCCTTGGCAAGCTAGCCAACTATCTTTGAACAGTAAATCTATTTCAAAACAATCATTTTATTTTCAGTTAGTTGAACCTTAGCTGTAGAACTCACTACATTGGTTTCGGCTACTGGGATAATGACTTTGTATTTTGCATCTTCATATTGTAAAAATTCAGCATATAAACCGATATATTTGGTGCCTTTACTCAGGACAAACTTTGCAGTGCGTCCTTCATTTGGCTGAATAGGCTTAAGGGCTTGTTCGGTTATCATGGTTTTACCTAACACTTCACTGTCTCTTTCATACAAGTCAATAAAGTTGGCATTTTCAAACGCCTTGGTAGACTTCAATTCATACATTCTGACAATAACTGGAGAAGATACTTTACTATCATCCGGATTTAGACTCTTATCGACGACAAAACTTAACTGCAAATCAGTATCTAAATCGAGTAATCCACCAACTTTTGTATTGACTGAAGTACAAGATGCCAGTGTTAATATCACTGCCGCTAGGGCAACTAATTTGCTGAGTGTAGATTTAATCATTGTTATTCCGTTAATTAGTAGGTTCATCGTCGTTGTTAGCATTTGGCGCAAGTCTTGCGCTAATTAAACGTTGCATTTGCTCTTCATACGCTTGCACGAAGTCATAGCCAAAGAGGTGTTGAAATGAATCATCAAGGTTTTCGACTAAGCCTTGGTGATACTGTTTATAATCATTCCAACGCTTGCCTTTCTGGCCCAGACTTAACAAGCTAGAGCTCTTATATTTTTCAAAGCGATTTTCTAAGTTATTCGGTTCGAATCGGTCAATCATGCCCCTAAAAGCTGCTTGCATACCGGCTATCACGGCAACTTGATGTTCTGCGATACCTTGGAAACCTTCTTTAACCGCATCGACCGGCGCTTTATAAGCATTGTTTTCCTTGATGAACATGTTCTCCATGGCATCATCAATATTGGCGGAGAACTTTAACGGGTTATTTTCAATCGATTGAATAGTCGTGACGTTAATGCGAAATTCTTCTTTGATTTTTTTTCTAAACTTCAATACACGCATCATGCCCTGCATGGTTTCGCGCATCAAATGACCTACCGTTTCATTGATTTGGGCAACTTTTTCGTCTTCAAGTTTCCACTTAGCTAGACCCATGGCATTAACAACACTTTGTGTTTCTGTGCTGTTACTCGTATTTACATGAGCACTTGCTTGGCTAGTTTGTGCTTGTGACAGCTGCTGTTTTAATTGCGCGACTTCTTTTTGTAATTGCTGGTTTTGTAATTCAAGCGCTTGGTACTGTGCATCAGTAAATTGCGACTCTGATTTTTCACTTGGTGAGTGCGTACTCTGTGTAAACTGACCATCAGTACTTTGTCTAGACGGCTGTTCAAAAGGTACTGGTGCAGCGCCATTATTCGCCATAGGCTGAATTGCAGCTTGTTGCTGCGCCTTAGGCGGAGCTTGAACTTGAGGCTGTGTTTGAGGAATAGGCGTCGCAAAAGGAGAAGCAACACTTGGGCTGCTATCTGACATTAGATCATCATCATCCCAATCATCAGGAATAAAACCTGCCTCTTGGTTCGCGCTTGGCCAACTTATCGAATCGTTTGCAACATTATTACTTTCAATGGTCGTGCTGGTCGCGGCAGTAAAGTTATCAGCTATGCCACTTTCTTGCCCTGAATTGTTCGAAGAGAAACTATCAAGGCTGTTGGTTGGTTGAGCAAAAGGATCATTGGTTGGTTGAGCATTATCTAATAGTGCCAGAGGATCAATTTGCTCATCATCAAATGACGACAATGGATTACTGGCTGAATTCGTTTCATTAATACCTGAGGCAAAAGGATCGTTATTAGAAAAAGGCTGAGAACCAAAATCATCTTGTGCAGCAGCAGGAAGCGGATCATTTAGATCGGCAAAGGGATCGGTATTACCTTGGAAAGCATCTAGGCTATTTGTCGCACTAGCAATATTAGCGACAAACTCATAATCACTGATCATAAAGCGATCGCCATCACTTAAAGCAACTTGGTTACCGTTACCTACCGGCTCTGATGCGCCGTTAACAAAGGTACCATTGGTACTCAGGTCGGTTAGAAAGTATTGCTCTGCTATGCAAGCAATTTTGGCGTGAACTGAAGACATGTACTTATTTGGGTCATCAAGTACCCAAAGGTTATCGCTGCCGCGTCCTAGCGTGCCACCAGCATCAGGAAATGTATGACTCGCTTGAGCAACATTCGCATTACTTGGTGAGTTAATAATGGTTATTTCAATTGGCATAAGATCATTCCCTGATAAAGGAACCTCATCATTAATCTAAAGAACATCATGTTCTTATTTTATTTAGCTTTTTTGTTTTATTTTTACATTACTCTTAAACTGAGTTCAGCTTACTTAATCATGAAATGTAAACATAGCAAGTGGCCATTGAACCTTGACGAAAGCCAAGAAAAATAAACCTTATAGCTTGTCAATTATAAGTTTTCACAACAAATAAACAGCAATCAAGCAACATCAAAAAGAATAAATTAACGGCTCATGTTACAGATGATTAATAATAAAAGCTATCAAAATTAACATTCAAAAATAACTGTTACATTATGGTTATATTAGCGAGGTTTTTTGTAAAAAAACCGCTAAAAATCACCTGTACTTTACTAAAACTGTCATATTGTTTTGTTAGATTATTATTTCAATTTATTCAATAACACCGGTTGTTCACAAATATTTAACCAAGCTATTGCAAATATAACCATTACATAATAATCTTCTTTTCCTGACGGAATAAAAATAACAAGAATACGGAGTTCACAGCCCCAATGCCCTCACCCGCACTAATTGATATTTCAGCTTTACTTACTCCTATCGACGGTGACCTTAGCGTTGGTAATGATCTTCGCGATGATACCTCTCACGCTTCTGACTACTCACAAATAAAAGATGCCCGACGCGCAGCACGTGATGCTGAACGCAATAACATGTTCGACGGTGATAACACCGAAGCACATGAGCACTGGCAAAAGATTTTTTCATTGGCACCGAAAGTCATTGAGAAGCAGGCCAAAGATCTTGAAATTGCTTGTTGGTTAACCGAAGCATTAGTGAGAAAGTCAGGATTCCAAGGCCTTAAAGATGGCTTTACCCTGATTAGACAATTAGTTGAAAACTTCTGGGAGCAAGGTTTATACCCTGTTGAAGATGAAGATGGTATCGAAACCCGTGTTGCGCCTATTGCCGGCTTAAATGGCGAAGGTGCTGATGGTGTTTTGTTAACACCTATTCGTAATTCTATGATTACTGAAGACGCTTCATACGAACCCTTCAGTTTATGGCAATACCAACAAGCTGTTGATATTAGTCGCTTATCTGATGAGCGCAAGCAGCAAGATCAAATTGAACGAAATGGCTTCTCCCTTGAAACCATCGAAAAAGCTGTGGCGCAATCATCGAACGAATACTACGCCGAGTTACATGACGATTTAGAAATTTGTTTAGCTGAATACCATGCCATTGACAAGCTACTAACCGAGTATTGTGGCAGCTTTGAAGCACCGCCTACCAGTAAAATTATTGAGCTAATAGAAGATGCAAAAGGCGCTATTAATCATATAGCTAAAGCTAAGTTACCTATCGTTAGTGAAGTAAGCGATAGCGAAGAAGAAGGTGAGACTGAATCTATGGAAGAACAGAGCACCAACCCAGAGCCGAAGCAAAATAATACCGTTAACGCGGCATTAAATTCTAGAGATGATGCATTTAAGCAACTAAACATCATCGCCGAATATTTTAAGAAAACAGAGCCACATTCACCTATTTCGTACATGTTAACGAAAACCGTGAAGTGGGGAAATATGCCGCTTGAAGAGTTGATGAAAGAGCTTATCCCTGATTCTTCTTCAAGAGATACTTATAGCTCCCTAACCGGAGTCAGTGTTGAAGACTCGTAAAGGATAACGCGCTAAAGAGTATTAACTAACGCACGTACTTAAAAGCACAGCCTTTGTCATTAACTAACCTGGACTTGGTTTAAAAGATATTTAACAAATTGAAATATTAACAAAAATAATTTCATTAAATCTCTAGCTTGATAGTTTTACTTAATTCAAGGCAAATTTCGCGTCAATAGCTGGCCTATTGCAAGTAAATTTAACGCAGAAGTAAGGGAAAATAGCTGCTAGAGAAACATTTGTTAAGCCAAGCTCAAGTTAAAAACAAACCTAATTTTATACACACGGAGAAAAACCATGGCAGAAAGTATTCATAACAAACTAAAAAGAGTAAGGAAACCTCGTGTACACATTACTTATGATGTTGAAACGAATGGCGCGGTAGCTAAAAAGGAAATTCCTTTTGTTATGGGTGTCATGGGTGATTACTCAGGTGATAACACTAAAGATAAAAAAGCATTAAAAGATCGTAAGTTCTCACAAATTGATCGTGACAACTTCAACGATATCATGGCTAAAACAGCACCAAAGTTAGATCTTAAAGTAGAAAATACTTTAGCTGATGACGGTAGCGAAATGTCAGTAAATCTTGATTTTAACCATATGGAAGATTTCGAACCACATAAGATTGTTGATCAAGTTGAGCCACTGAAAAAATTACTTGAAACTCGCGATAGATTACGTGACTTACTAAGTAAAGCAGATCGCTCTGAAGAGTTAGAAGACATCTTAGAAAACATTCTTAACAATACTGAAGCACTTTCATCTTTATCAGGTGAGCTAGGTGTTGAAAGCGACAATAATGAGGGAGATAAGTAATGTCTTTAGAAGAAAATTTATCGAACCAAGCTGAAGCTGGTGAAGCAGCGGAAGCAAGCTTTTTAGAGCAAGCTATTTCTGCGACTAAGCAAACATCACGCGATGAAACAGAAGCCTTATTAAAAACGCTAACGCAAGAAGCCATGAAAGGTACGGTTTCTTGGGATAAAAGTTTAACGGTGACTATTAATTCTGCGATTGATGCGATTGATACTGCGTTATCAAAGCAACTTTCAGCAATTATGCAAAACCAAAAGTTTAATAAGCTTGAAGGTTCTTGGCGCGGTCTTCATCACACAGTGATGAATTCTGAAACGAGCTCTCAGTTAAAAATTCGTGTACTTAACATCAGCAAAAAAGAGATTTACAAAGATCTTGAAAAAGCCGTTGAGTTTGACCAAAGCCAAACTTTTAAAAAGATTTATGAAAGTGAGTTTGGTACTGCCGGTGGCGAACCTTATGCAGCGTTAATTGGTGATTACGAGTTCTCTTCTCACCCGAACGATGTTGACTTACTATCTAATATTTCAAACATTGCTGCAGCAGGCTTCTGTCCATTTATTGCAGCAACTGCACCAGAAATGTTTGGTTTCGAATCATTTGCCGAGCTTTCTAAACCACGTGATTTAGAAAAAATCTTTGATTCTTCTGAGTACATCAAATGGCGTAGCTTCCGTGACAGCGACGACTCTCGTTTTGTTACGTTAACCATGCCACGTGTATTAGCCCGTTTACCATACGGCGCAGATACTAAGCCAATTGAAGCGTTCAACTTTGAAGAAGGTAAACTTACCGATGACGGTAGACAACTGCAAAATGATCACGATCATTACTGTTGGATGAACGCTGCCTACGCTATGGGTGCAACATTAGCTCGCTCATTTGCTGAGTACGGTTGGTGTACAAGTATTCGTGGTGCTGAAGGTGGTGGTAAAGTTGAAGGTTTACCAAGTCATACTTTTGTTAGTGATGATGGTGATGTTGACCAACAATGTCCTACAGAAATCGGTATTACCGATCGCCGTGAAGCTGAGTTAAGCAAGTTAGGTTTCTTACCACTTTGTCACTACAAAAATACTGACTACGCAGTATTCTTTGGTGCACAAACAACGCAAAAACCTAAGAAGTTTGATGATCCAGATGTGACAGCAAACTATGAAATTTCTGCTCGTTTACCATACATTATGGCAACTGCACGTATTGCGCATTTCTTAAAAGTTATGGGTCGCGATAAAATTGGTTCATTCATTGAAGCTTCTGAAGCTGAAGAATGGTTAAACAAATGGATCAACAGCTACGTAAATAATAGCTCTGATGCAAGTGCAGAAATGAAAGCACAATACCCATTAAGAGAAGCAAAAGTAGAAGTGAAAGAAGTTCCGGGTCAACCTGGTTCTTACAGTGCTATCGCTCACTTATGTCCATGGTTACAAATGGAAGAGTTAAGCGCCTCACTTAGACTAGTAGCTAAGATTCCAAAATCTAGCTAGTTACACAGTAAATAGATAGCCTTGCTTGCAAAAGCATCGCTATCTATTTCTGCTTTTAAGGGAATAATAAATGATCCAGCGTGTTTTTTTTGCCTACCGCAATTTACGACATATGTTCATGTCTAACACTTTACGCGCAATTTTTTCAGCTGTTGTTAGCAAGACAACCCGCTTAATTATCTCTCTCTACCCATCAGCATCTTCTGTCAGCCGCATGCTTACCAACAAAGCCTAAGCTATCGTGCCATATTCTCCCGTACTATCGAGTAACGCCGAAAGCTCACTAATTGACACTGTGTTAGAGCAACCTGCTTATATAACTAACCTGACTCAGTTACTCGATGAAAAAGATGATAGTAAAGCCTTACAATATTGCATTGAGCGCTTTGTTGATAAAAGTAAATTTACCTGCGCAAAATCCGTTAAAAACGCTTTGCTTAGACTGGTTGCTGATATTGATGAACAAATTAACGATCAAGTAAATATCATTATTCACCAGCCTAAACTGCAAAAACTTGAAGCATCATGGCGTGGATTATGGCTGTTAGTTAAGCAGGCTGAAGGTTATCGCAGCATAAAAATTAAAATGCTCGACATGCGTTGGACTGAGGTCGTTAAAGACATCAGCAAAGCCATGGAGTTTGATCAAAGCCAACTGTTTCAAAAAATATACAGTGAAGAATACGGCACACCCGGTGGCGAGCCCTATGGCGCCATTATTGGCGATTATGAAATTAGCCATAAAACATCAAAGGATCACCCTACTGATGATATTTCAACCCTAGCGGGAATTGCACAAATTGCAGCGGCTTCTTTCTCTCCGTTTATCGCATCAGCCTCAAGTGACTTATTTGGCATGGATGATTTTGCAGGCCTAGGTTTACCAGTCGATTATGAAAAAGTGTTTAGTCAAACCGAATACATTAAATGGAATACCTTAAGAAAATCAGCTGACACCCGCTTTATCGGCCTCGCCTTACCCAAAATATTAATGCGTAAGCCTTATCAAAGCGCCATGGCAAGTTATAAAGGCATCAACTTTTATGAGAAAAGTGATCGCCATGGCAACAATAACCTTTGGGGCAATGCGTGTTATGCGTTTGGCTGTATTTTAATTAGAGAGTTTGCTGATATTGGTTGGTTTGGCCATATTAGAGGCGCACCAAGAAACCAGCTTTCAGGGGGTATTTTCAAAGAGCTTGCCATTGATAGCCATGCCACTGATAGCAATGATATTGCCTTTAAACCAACCACAGATGTCATTATTACCGATGCTATTGAAAAAAGTATCAGCGAATTAGGTTTTATTCCGTTATGCCAAGGTTACTTATCACCTTACACAACCTTTTATAACAACCAGTCGATTCATAAACCTAAAAAGTACAACACCTTAGATGTAAGCACTAACGCAAAAATTTCCTCAATGTTACAGCATGTTTTATGTGGTGCGAGGATATCTCATTTCATCAAATTGATGGTGCGCGATAAAGTTGGTTCATTCCTTAGTGCTGATAAGTGTGAAGACTACATCAGACAATGGTTAATGAAATACACCACAGGCAGCGAAGATCTTGATTGGGATGAGCAGGCAAAGTACCCGTTAAAAGAGGGGTATGTTCGAGTGAAAGAGCATCCGAATAAGCCCGGACATTTTTTATGTGTTATCCACGTACAGCCACATTATCAACTCGACCAAATGGTCTCTGAGCTTGAGCTAGTGACTGAACTTGCCTCATTTAGGAAGTAATAATGAGCCGAATTGATAAAGACAAAAAGTTACGCCCTTCAATTTTAGACCGATTGTTTGATGACGAGCCGCATAATCAAGTTGAAAAAAAACTCGAGCATCACCAAGTGCTTAAACAGCTTAGAGCCAGTATTCGTCGTGACTTAGAGTATTTATTAAATACCCGCTTTCATTTGATTCAACCAAGCAGCGATTTAACCGAAGTCGATAAGTCGATTTTTAATTATGGCTTACCTGATCTTGCAACGGTTAACATCATGGATATTGAACGTCGTAAAAAATTTATCAGCCATTTAGAAAGCACATTAAAAAGCTATGAGCCAAGGTTTAAATCTGTCAGCGTGTCTTTTGTCGAGAATGCTGACAGTGTCGATAGAACCCTACGTTTTCGTATTGATACTGTGATTTATGCTGATCCATTACCCGAAGTTGTTGTTTATGACTCCATGCTAGATTCAGTAACCCGCTCAGTTAGCGTAAAGGAACTTTAACCATGTCTGATGAGCTATTACCATTTTATGAAAAAGAGTTAGTTTATATTCGCCAGCTAGGGGCTGAGTTTTCTAAAGAGCACCCTAAAATTGCCTCACGTTTAGGGGTGAACAATGACAGCATTGAAGACCCGCATGTTTCAAGACTTATTGAAAGTTTTGCGTTTTTAAATGCCCGTATTCAGCATAAGCTTGATGATGACTTCCCTGAAATTAGTGATGCTTTGCTTGGCACCTTATACCCGCATTATCAGCGACCTATTCCGTCAATGTCGATTGTGCAATTTGAAGCGGATAAAGAGCAGCTAGACTCAAATTACAATATTGCCAGTGGCACCTTGTTAGAAACCACGCAGTTTCAAGGTGAAAACTGTCGATTCACTACCAGTTATGAAGTGCCGCTATTACCGATTGAAGTCAGTGCGGTGAGTATGATGGGTAAACCATTTTTTACCCCAGGCTCGGCATCCGTTCGCGGCGCTGAGAGTGTTGTTAAACTATCACTTAAAACCTTCTCGAAAGACATTAATTTTTCCGATTTAAACATTGATAAATTAAGGTTTTACCTGAAAGGTCAGCCCCAGCACATTAACCCGCTCTATCAAATGTTGCTGAACGATTGTAATCGCACCTTTATGGCCGTTTCAGAGCAAGATACTCATCCTATTGATCTTGGCGCAGCAGCCATTAAACCGGTTGGCTTTACCACAGATGAAGGCATGCTCCCCTACCCTGACTCATCATTTATTGGCTATCGTTTACTGACTGAATATTTTGCTTTTCCAGAAAAGTTTATGTTCATAGATATGGTAAACATTGCCAAAAAGTTAGTTGACCACGACAGTGACACGCTAGATTTTTATATTTATTTGAATGAAAGCAATGTTGAGCTTGAGCATAATATTTCACAGTCAACCTTTAACCTAGGTTGTACGCCTGTAGTAAATTTATTTAGCCACAGTGCAGATCCTATCAAGCTTGAACATACACAACACGAATAT
This sequence comes from uncultured Colwellia sp., assembly GCA_913057925.1. GTDB lineage: Bacteria > Pseudomonadota > Gammaproteobacteria > Enterobacterales > Alteromonadaceae > Colwellia. The sequence continues at coordinate 12,520 of CAJXPG010000066.1, forward strand.
AAAGTGACGCCGGATTCGCGTCGCTCCACCGGTTATGAAGTTTACAGTATTGATAAAGTCACCGCGGCTTCATATTACGGTGATGATGTAGATTTTCTGCCTTTTTACGGTATGAATCACGAGCAACAAGAAAGCCAGTCACATGCTTTTTGGTTCGCTGCTCGTCGTAACGCCAAGTTAGATAACTTTGATAGAGATGAAGGCACTGATGTGTTTTTATCTTTGGTGGATTTATCGTTTAACCCCAACATCCCCGAAGATAGAACAATCACTATTGAAACCACGTGTAGCAACCGAGATTTACCACAAAAGCTACCTTATTCTGTCGGTGAGTCACAACTACAATGTACCGATAGTGCGCCGCCTTGTTCTGCTATTCGCTATTTAATGCAGCCAACCGCGGTTATCAGACCGCCGCTTCGAGACCATGCAAGATGGCGATTAATCTCGCACCTTAATTTAAACTTTTTATCGCTAACCGGCGGTCAAGATGCATGCGCGGCATTAAAAGAAATATTGCGTCTTTATGACTTTAAAGGCTCAGCGGTTACTCGCACCTTAATTGAATCTATCACCCAAGTACATGCTAAACCCATTAGTGCGCCGCTTACTATCGACGGCCACACGGCAATGTGTCGTGGTATTGAAATTACCGTCAATATTGACGACTCGCAATTAAGTGGTAGCAGTGTGTATTTGTTTTCAACCATGTTAGAGCACTTTTTCGGTTTGTACTGCTCTATTAACTCATTTACCCGACTATTAATAAAAACTAAAAATAAAGAAGGCTATTTAAAGAAATGTCCACCGCGAGCTGGCGAAAAAATACTGCTGTAATTGATAAATTAGCACAGCACCCTTACCAGTTTTCTTTTAAGCAAGCGGTAAGGGTAATTGAACGCAGTAATAACTATAACGACATGGTTGAAATGTCTGCGGTTCAGGCTGTGGGTAATTTTATGCCACCACATTCTGAATGTATTCGATTTACCACTAGGCAATCGTTATCTTTCCCCTCGTCTGAAATATCTACGGTTGAGCCTCTATATCAAGAGAATACAGCCAATAATCAGTGGAAAATGGAGCTTAACTTTATCGGGTTAACCGGTAGTAATGGCGTATTGCCTTATCACTACACTGAAACCGTATTAAAACGACTAAAACTAAAAGACAAAACTGTCGCGGAATTTTTTAATTTATTTAATCACCGCACGGCGTCATTGTTTTTTCAGTCATCTACCAAATATTTTGCGCCCCTTGAGTATGAACGCAACCGCTTAGCACAAAGCACAACCACTAAAGCTAAACCCAAAACCGATAACTTTACCAAGATGTTATTGTCTTTAGTGGGCTTAGGCACAGAGCATTTAACGCAACGCCTTTACACTAAAGACGAGTCGCTATTGCGTTATGCCGGCTTATTTAATAGTTCGGTGAAAAGCGCCTCAGGCTTGAAACAAATTTTAGAAAGTCACTTTGGTTTACCCGTAGAAATCAAAGAGTTTGTTGGTCAATGGCAACCTTTGATAGATGATGTTAGAACCAAGCTTGCCAGTAATGGGCAACCTGGACAAAACAACCAACTAGGCAGAACCGTGATGTTAGGCAAAAGCGGTTATTTCGCCCAAGGAAAAATAAATATTGTTTTAGGGCCACTTAGCGCCTCGCAACTTCAAAAGTTCTCACCACAAACCCCGCATCTTAAAGCGCTAGATGAATTTGTTCGTCTGTATTTAGGGTTTGAACATGATTACAGCTTTATCTTACGTGTGCTGAAAAAAGAACTGCCAACGAAAGCGAGTTTTGGTGGGAAAAACCCACCTATTTTAGGCTGGACAAGTTGGTTATCAAGTAAACATCTAACGTCAGATAGAGCGGATGCCGTAGTCGATATTCCGGTATCGGCGAGATAACATCATGAGAAATTATTTTATCAGCGCTATGAAGTCAGCCACGCCCAAAAAATTAATGATAATTGCTTATCTGATGCTAACAATCGGGTCAATTGTTAGCTGTAGTAGCCGTCCCACTGATAGCTTGTCTGAAATTATCATACTGGAACAAGGTCAAAACATCGCCCAAAGACCTGAAATGGCTGAAGCCTGTAAGGGTTTTTATGTCAGCCCTGAAAAACTTAATGAATTCTTTCAACATGCGCGCCCAACGCACGAGCAACAGCAAAACAGCAACTATCAAAAGCTGCCTTGTTATGCTGCTGGCGTTGCCTATTTAGCAGATGAAAAACTTCACTGGATCTTACGCGCGGGTGGCGTTGGTGAGTTTTACAATGAAGAAAAACGATTTACCAAAATTTGCGGCGTTGCTTGCTGTGAAAATGTACAAGGCGTTTGTTAGCGCCAACTAACTTTCAATAATAATGAAGTAACAAACCTGAAAAAGAGGGAATAGAGATGGTTACAATTGATTTAAAATCATTAGTCGGTAGGTTAAATGAAACCTCTCGCAATGCGCTAGAAGGAGCTGCGGGACTTTGTCTTTCGCGTACTCATTACAATGTTGAAATTGAACATTGGTTATTAAAACTATTAGAAGTACCCGATAGTGATATTTTAGCTATCTTTGATAAGTTCGACATCGATTTAGGTAAACTTCATCAAGACTTAAATCGCGAATTAGATCGTATCAAAGGTGGCAATACTCGAGCGCCAGCATTATCTCCAAGCATTGTGGATATCAGCAAAAATGCTTGGATGCTTGCTTCCGTTGAATATGGTCATGGTGTCGCCACTTCTGCGCATATCTTAACGGCCTTAATGCTTGATGATTCTATGCGCCAATCAACGGGTGCTTTATCAGGCGAATTGAAAAAAATTAAGCCTGAATCATTACGTGAAGTAACCCGCGCTATTGTCGGTAGTACCGCAGAGTCGCTTTCAAGCGCGATGGGTGATACCTCAAATAACAGCGCGGCAGCACCGGGCATGCCAAGCAGTACCCCTTCACTTGATAAATTCACGGTTAACTTAACCGAAGATGCCAAGCAGGGTAAAATTGATGCCATTTTAGGTCGCGATGAAGAAATCAGACAAATCATTGATATTTTAATTCGTCGTCGTCAAAACAACCCTATTTTAACGGGTGAAGCCGGTGTTGGTAAAACCGCAGTAATTGAAGGCTTTGCCCTGCGCATTGCTTCTGGTGATGTTCCTGATGCATTAAAAGATGTCTGTGTACGTTCACTCGACTTAGGTTTATTACAAGCCGGCGCCAGTGTTAAAGGTGAATTTGAAAACCGCTTAAAATCAGTTATCGCTGAAGTTAAAGCATCACCACAACCTATTATTATGTTTATCGATGAAGCGCATACCTTAATCGGTGCTGGTGGTAAAGAAGGCCAAGGCGATGCAGCTAACTTGTTAAAGCCTGCACTTGCTCGTGGTGAATTACGTACCATTGCTGCTACCACCTGGGCTGAATACAAAAAATACTTTGAACGTGATCCTGCATTAACGCGCCGCTTCCAAGTAGTTAAAATTGAAGAGCCAAGTGAAGAGAAAGCCATCAATATGATGCGCGCTATTGCCGAAGTACTGCAAAGCCATCACGGCGTTCGCATTATGGACGAAGCTATTGTTGATTCAGTTAAATTATCAAGCCGTTATATCACATCACGTCAACTACCTGATAAATCGGTAAGCTTACTTGATACCGCCTGTGCTCGTGTTTCACTTAGTCAAAGTGCGACACCTGAAGCGATTGAGAATACTCGTCGTAATATTACCCAAGCGCAAACCACAGCAAAATCACTAGAACGTGAGCAAGCAACCTTAGGCAATCATCAAGAAGCCATTGATGAGTTAAAAGCACAGCAAGCATCACTGAGTGAGTTACTTGTTACGCAAGAAGCCCAATGGAAAGCAGAGCTCGAAGTCGTTGCTAAAATTCACGGCCTTCAACAGCAAATTGAACAAAGCTTAAATGCTGCCGAGAAATCACAAGGCAGCGAAGTTAAAGCTGATGCCAATTCTGATACTAATAATGATGCTAGTACCGATAATGATGCTAAAGCAGAGCAGACAGTAAAAACCTTATCTGCAGATGAAGTTGCGGCAACTAAGCAAGAATTGCATGAATTAATGGCAACACTTGCCGACATGCAAGGTGATGAGCCGATGATTCAAGTAAATGTTGGCAGCCAAGCCATTGCAGAGGTTGTCGCAAACTGGACCGGTATTCCTGTCGGTAAAATGGTTTCCAATGAAATCAACGCCATCATGGGCTTAAAAGACTCATTAGAAAAACGTGTTATTGGTCAAGATCACGCCTTAGAAGCAATTGCCGAGTGTATTAGAACCTCGCGCGCCGGTTTAACCGACCCACGCAAACCTGTTGGCGTATTCTTCATGGTTGGCTCAAGTGGTATTGGTAAAACCGAAACCGCCCTTGCCCTCGCTGATGAACTTTACGGTGGTGAGCAAAATATCACTGTGATTAACATGTCTGAGTTTAAAGAAGAACATAAAGTATCAATGCTACTTGGTTCTCCTCCAGGTTATGTCGGTTACGGTGAAGGTGGCGTACTAACGGAAGCGGCTCGTCGTAAACCACACAGTATTATTTTGTTGGACGAAATGGAAAAAGCACACCCTGGCGTGCAAGACGTTTTCTACAATTTGTTCGATAAAGGTACCATCAAAGATGGTGAAGGTCGTGATATCGACTTTAGAAATACCATCATCATCATGACGTCAAATGCAGGTGAAGAGCATATCCGCGCTATTTGTGCACAAAGTGAAGAATTGCCAGATCCGGAAGTATTATTAGATAACTTCAGACCGCAATTACTAAACTACTTCAAACCAGCATTCTTAGGTCGTACAACGGTTATTCCTTATTACCCGCTAGGTGATGAGAACCTATTGAAGATTTGTAAGATTAATATGAATCGCATCGCTAAACGCGTGAAAGAGCATTACAACGCTAGCTTTAGTTATGATGAAGAAGTGATGTTACACATTCTTGCTCGTAGCCAAGAAGTAGACACAGGTGCGCGTAATATTGAAAACATCTTAACGCGTACTTTATTACCTGAAATGGCCATTGAGTGTTTAACTAAACTTTCTAACGACGAAGAAATTTCACACATTGAAGTGAACGTGACCGAAGAAGGATTATTTACTTACCAGATTAGCTAGTAAGTTAATAAATAAACCTTATCGCCCCACGGGTAAACGCGTAGTGCAAGCTAACGGCCTTAGCTTGCACTACTTTTTTAATAACTATCGCTAGTCATTCGTGCAGGTAAAGCAAAACCAACACACTAATGAACAGCCAATTAATAACCGTATGATGTCAGTAATTACATCAACAGAAGTACTTTTAATGATATTTACTCGCCTAAACCGCTTTATTATTACCTTAAGCTTAAACCTACTCGTCTTCGGGAATGTCGCGTATGCCATTAATAATGTCGACGTTACGCAAGTAAATGATTATCACAAGTCGCTTAGTGCTACAGATAAAGCACATCAGGCATTTGCCAATACTTTTTATGCTCAACTCGCCAACAGTCCTGCAATACAAGCCAAGCGATTTAATACCATTGAAAAATTAACTAGCGCAGTCAACAAAGCCGTTACGTCACAAAACCAAGTTAGCGCTGTGGCGCTGATCATCAGAAATCACTTTTTGCTCAGCCGCTATTACGATAGTGCTGAAACCATCACACTAGTGAAGTTGCTGTTAGATAATAACCATTTAATTGCGGCAAATAAGTTAATCGATGAAATTAACCAACAAGGTGATGACAGCGTTACCGGACAACTCAATTATTTACTGGCTGATTTTTATTTTCAGCGTGAGCAGTGGCTTACCGTACTTGAGTACCTTGAAGGCAACAGCACTGATTTACCGTTAGCACAATATCACCACGCGCTGTTAATGACAGGCGTTGCCCTACAAAAACAAGCTAAACATGATTTAGCCATTAAGGTGTACGAGAAAATACCTGAGCAAGCGTCAAATTACACTACGGCGCAACTTAATTTAGCCATCGCCAATATCCGACAAGGTTGGTGGACTGATGGCCACCAGATCATTTCACAATTAGTGGCTAAGCCAGAAATAGCACAACAAGAAAGAACGCTAAATCGCTTATATATTACTCTTGGTTATTCATTGTTAAATCAAGCGTATTACCGCAATGCTCGCAAAGCCTTTCAGCGAGTTGCCCTAGACAGTCATTACAGTAATCAAGCATTACTGGGTATTGCTTTAACTGCTGCCCACCAAGACGATTACCTTGGCGCTATCAATGCTAGTCGTTTTTTAAAAGAGAAAAAGCAAGACGATTTACCGATTGATGAAGCGTTTTTATTAATGCCGTTTTTTTATGAAAAAACACAACAGCGCGCTACGGCATCATTAGGTTATTCGCAAGCTGCGCAATATTATCAAGACAAAACCGTGCGCTTAACCACGTTAATTAACGCGCCAATAAACTTAACGCAGAGCACTGTTCAATTTAGCCCTCGCATTCATATCAACTTAGCTGATAGCCATATTGACTTGCAAAAGAACTACCCTGAATACTTCTTTAATCAACGACAAAACACCTTGCAACTCCTTGCTTGGCAAGCAAAGTCTAACAACAGCAAATTAGCATCGAGTCTTACCAAGCTAGCTGAGCAATATGACGCACTCACTATAAAAATGGCTAAGAGCATTATGCAAGCCAGAGTTGCGCAACTGACAAGCTATTTAAATCAATCTCGATATGGTCTGGCAAGACTGTATGACAACAATACGGTTGAACAATAATGCCGCGTAAATTTTTTAACCTAAAAACCTTATCAGTATGCTTCATGAGCAGCATGGTTTTATTGCTCAGTGCTTGTCAAGACGACGCACAAAGTGATAGAAAAACCTTGAAAGATATTGATAACAAAGCTGTGACTAACACAGCGCAGCAAAGTAAAAAAATCACCACCTCAGAAAGTGATATTCGTGATGCTTATATCAATTACTTAAAGCACGCATCGAAATCTGATTTATCCCGCGCTGATGCACTAAACCGCCTTGCTGCGATTGAATTTAAATTATCTGAAGAGCTATTACAAAACTCAGCCGAAGAAGATGCCCAAGCTAAGCTTGCAATGGCAAAAATAAGCCGCACTATTGAGCTGCTCGAAACGTCAATTAAAGACTACCCAAAAGCCAAACACAATGACGTTACGCTTTATCAGCTTGCCAAAGCCTACGACCAACAAGGCAACTATGATGCAACTCATCAAGCGCTTGCCCGACTCGTTAAAGCCTACCCTAAATCTCGCTATTATTTAGAAGCGCAATTTAGACTGGCTGAACACGCCTTTAGCGCAAAGCAATATGCATTAGCTGAAGATAAATATACTGAAATAATTATTGCCAAAAACAATGCGGTTTTTTATGAAAAATCACTCTACAAACGCGGTTGGTCTCGCTTTAAACAAGAGTTTTATATTGAAGCGGCTGATGACTTTGTTCAGGTGATTAATTTTAATGATTTCCAACAATACGAGCAGCTAACTGCCAGCGAGAAAAGTTTATTTGATGAATACTTTCGTGCCATGGGATTATCTTTTTCTTACCTTGGTGGCGCTGAGCCGCTAACCTTGTATTTTCAACAAACAGAGCACGTGAATAACTTATATTATGTCTACCTTAGTTTGAGTAACACCTTGCTCAAACAAGAGCGCTTCAACGATGCAGCCTCTACCTTAACGGGTTATATAACTGAATATCCAAATTCAGAATTTTCCGCGCAAGCCTCGCTCAAGGTGGTTGATATTTGGAAAAAAGCAGGTTTCATTGAACAACGTAAGCAAGCATTTGAAGAATTTTACCTAGCTTATCAGCCAAGCAGCAGTTACTGGGCGAAGAAAAAGAAAACACATAAAAAACGTTTTGACACCATAAGCTCGGCACTTAAAAGCCATATACTTACTGAAACCGCAACCTACCATAGCGAATATCAAAAAAGTGGTAAACAAGCCGACTTTGCCCGAGCTGAGTTGTGGTATAAAAACTATTTAAAGCATTTTGTTGCTTACTCACGCCAAGATAATATTAACTTTTTATTGGCATCATTGTACTCGCAACATAATGATGAGTACCTTGCCTTTAAATATTATCAACTCGCCGGCTTTGACGAACAAACCATCACCAATAAAGAAGCGGCCTATCAAGTTATCACCTTAACAGACAAGCTATTTGCTAAGGCAAAAGAAGAGGAAAACCAGTTACTATGGCGTGATCGTTTCGTACAATATTCAACCTTATTTGCTCAGCAATATCCAACCGATATTCGAACGATAAAAATCATTGCCCATGCCAGTGATGTTGCTTATCGATATAAGCAATTTGAGCAAACTATTGCCTTAACTGAGCTTATGGTTGCCAAACAAAGCACTAGGCAAAGCACTAAACAAAGTCAGACATTAAGCAATGAAATTGCCTTACTGAAAGGTCATGCTTATTTTCAAACCAAACAATATCTGGCCGCTGAAAATACTTATCAGGCGTTAATAAACACGAGACAGGTAACGAACAAAGCGAAACGTGAAGCGACTGAAGGCTTAGCATTAGCGATATTTTATCAAGGCAGTAGCGCTGCGACTGAGAATTTGTTAGCGCAAGCGATAAATCACTATGCCAGAATATCTCAAATAACCCCGAAAAGTGCCACGGCGGCCTCAGGGCTTTTTGACGCCATTGCCCTATCGATGCAAAGTGAGCAATGGTTACAAGCCATTGACTATATCAAGCGCTTTAGGACACTTTACCCTAGTCACAAACAAGCCAATGATGTGACTAAAAAGCTTTCTATTGCGTATTTAAATTCCAAACAAGATATTGCCGCCGCCAAAGAGCTAGAAAAGCTATCAAGTTATGAAGAAAGCCAAGAATATAAAATGGCTTCATTACTTAAAGCGGCGGAGCTTTATCAAAGTAATAATGATATCCCCTCTGCGGTTAGATCATTAAAGAAATATGTAAAAAGCTATCCGCAACCTTACATTACTAACCTTGAGTCTATGTATAAACTGACCCAGTTATACACCCAGAGTAATGAATTAAATAAGAGCTTTTTCTGGCAACGAAAAATTTTGTCGGTGGATAAGAAAACCCCTAACACCGTAAAAAATGATCGCACTAACTTCATCGCTTCTTCTGCCGCTATTGCCTTAGCTCGCCATGAAAACAAACGCTTTTCAGCCGTAAAATTAGTTAGCCCGTTAAAGAAGAATTTAAAGCGGAAAAAGCAAAGCATGCAGGCCAGTGTTAACTACTATGCACGCGCGTCTTCTTATGGCATTGCCAAAACGGCAACCGAGGCCACCTTCGCCATTGCAACCATTTACAATGATTTTAGTCAGGCGTTATTAAACTCTGAAGTGCCTAAGCACCTCAACGCAGATGAACAAGAGCAGTATCAGTTTTTAATGGAAGATCAGGCTTTCCCGTTTGAAGAAAAGGCCATTGAATTTTTTGAGGTGAACATGATGTACACCAAAGACGATATTTATGACCAATGGATAGCTAAAAGTCAGCAAGCATTGCAAGGCTTATTCCCAAGTAGGTATCAACGTCAGCCTAAAATAGAGAAATATATCAATGTATTACATTAAAATTTATGTGGCGATCATTTTACTTACCACCATTACTGCCTGTAGTAACCAAGGGGTTAAGACAAAAACTGCGCCGTCAAAAGAAGAAAGTAAATCTTCGGCACAAGAGTTAACGCTTTATAAAGAAGCCATCATAGCGCTAAATAATGATGAGCTTGATAAAGCAGAGACGTTATTTATTCGCATGAGTGAATTACAACCTAATATTGCTGGTTCGTGGGCCAATTTAGCGTTAATCAAAATAAAACAAGGCGAGCTAAAACAAGCAAGCGCTTTTGCCAACACCGCGTTAACTAAAAACCCTAATATGCCGCAAGCATTAAACTTGTCAGGTTACCTAGCCCAGCAGCGAGGTGAGATTAATCAAGCTAAGTCATACTACTTACAAGCCATCACTTACAAAGAAGACTATGCATTAGCCCATTATAATTTAGCGTTACTGTTTGATATTTACTTTCAAGATATCGCTAAAGCCATTGAACACTATCAATGGTATTTAGCCTATAGCGAGCAAAAAGATGAAGCCACTGAAAATTGGCTAGAGGGTTTAAAAGCAACCATGGCAGCAAGTAACTCATGATTAAATACTTACCGACAACTATAACTTTACTCTTGCTTGCAACAAGCTCAATTCACGCTAAGCCGTACGTTGCACTTTCAGATGAAAACGAGGTACAAACAATTATCGAACCTGCCGATAGAGTTGAGCTGAGTACCAGTGTAATTAAAGGCAATAAAGAGCTACCGCAAATTCTATACATTGTGCCTTGGCAAGAAGTTAAAAAGGTCACTAAGAAGCCAAAAGATATGGTTTTACACAGTTTATACGGCGATATTTTTCAACCGGTGACATCAAAAGAAAGTATTGAATAACAACAATAAAATTAAGACAAATATTTAAACAACGCATAACAACAACCTGAGGTTTACTATGAAAAATTATTACTGGCTCCCTTTCAAAGATGAAGGTTGGCATAGCGATACTGTTGCAAGAATGTCTCGTAGCGACGCTATATTACCTTTCTTAGATGGTACTGCGGCTACTCGCACTAGGGGCGGAAACTCAAGACCGGCAGGACAATGGAGTGATATAGGCACGGGTGACCAATTATTTATTGGCGGACATGGCCATAAATATTCAACAGAGAAAGTTACTTGGGTACTAGGCACAGGAAATGTCAGTTGGACTGCATCACAATTAGCTTCTGCAATTAAGCTGAAAATCGCCAATGGCGGTCAGCGAAAAATTGATTTTCATATCCTTGCTTGTTTTGGCGCTAACAATATGACGCCATTAGCAAAAAGCTTTGGTTCAAAGCTTGCTAAAGAATTAAAAGCTCGTGGTTTTAGAGGCTCTTTAACAGCCTATAAAGGTGCAACTGGTATGATGGCAGCTAGAGGCCACCAAACAGGAACAAGCCGTATGACCGCATTCCCTCATTTTGCTTTTGGCGATGGCGCAAGTACCACAGGTAACCCAACAAAAGATGCAGGGGTAAAGTGGCAACTACACCCTTAAACTAACAATATAAATGGCTAAGTTAGCCAAGAGTTTTATTATTTGGGGTTGTTTATAAGCAGCCCCTTATTTTCCCTTGGGGTAAACAAGCTTTCTTTTGGCACGTAACAATAACTAACAAAACTTGGCTTTCGCTTCACA
>CAJXPG010000067.1 GCA_913057925.1 uncultured Colwellia sp.
GATCGTCGGCAGCGTCAGATGTGTATAAGAGACAGATAATAACCTTGTTGCCGTTTTTTGCAATACAAGTATCACTACAGCGAAAGTAATATTTTATATCAGCGTTGAACAATCTTTGTTTTACTTAGCGAAAGTAGAATTTATATTGGAGCCAACGAAAAGTGCGAAAGTTAAACTTAAATCGATTGTAAAAATGGCATGTAAGTTGTGTTTTTCGTTTGAGCAACATCTATGTAAAGGCTTTATTAAGGCGAGAGCAGGTTTAGATATTCCAATGCCTAGGGAATTGATAATAGGGAATTGAATAGAGTGAAAAACCATCAAGGAAAATAGCCTTGATGGTTGTTTTTATTAGCTTGTAAGTTTACTGACGTAATGTTCTGCCATTGGGTGCATGTTCGATATGGCTACTTCTAAATGGGTTAATATCTAACCCTCCTCGTCTAGTGTATCGAGCAAATACTGTCAGTTCTTCAAGTTGACAGAATGCTTTTAAGTCACAAAAAATACGTTCAACACACTGCTCATGAAATTCGTTATGCTGACGAAAAGAGACTAAGTAACTTAATAATGCAGCATGATTAATTGCTTTACCGCGGTAGTGGATATAGATGCTTGCCCAGTCAGGTTGGTTGGTAATTAAACAATTAGACTTGAGCAAGTGGCTTACAAGATATTCATCAATGTCACTGTTTTCTTCACTTTGTGACTGTTCTAGTATCTTTGCATCATATTCATAGTTATCAACAGTAATATCTTCACCATCAATGCAAAAGTATGAACCTGAGCTTTTATTAATGTCTAGGGCTGGACAGTGATCAACACCGAATAATTTCACTTTGGCTGCAGAGTCTGTAATTTTTGACAGGTCTTCTATTAAAATCTGTTCAACCTGTTTAAGGTTGGTAAAACGTGTTTGGTTAAAGCTATTTAGATAAAGTTTAAATGACTTAGACTCGACAATATTTTTACTGGTACAAGGAAACCTAAATTCAGCGACGGCCACTACAGGTTTGCCTTTTTCATTTAACCAAGATAGCTCATAGCCATACCAAACATCTTCGCCAACAAAAGGTAATTCGACTTGATTAAGTGCTAAATCATCCCTATTTAAACTTCTTGGTACTCCTTGAAGCAAATCTGCGTTATATTCGCTGCAATATTGCGTAGTTTTCCCCAGTGTTAATTTGCTTAGTTCTGTTGCATCTTGATAATTGGCCATAAATATTTTCTGTAGTGATCGAGTATTTCATTATTTTAAAGGATCTTTTCTATATATGACATCTTCAAATAAAACTTTAGCTGAGTTGATAATTAACTTTAGTCATAACTATTGTCAGCTTCATGTTGAAAAGTTAGGGCATTTACCTTTAGTTGAGCATGATAAACAATGGCTATCACCGTGCGAAGTCGCAACTCATGATGAAACTCATCATCTTTGGCAAGCGGTAACGGTTAAAAGCGCTCGCACTAACGATGAAGAAGAGCTTTCATTTAGTAATGTGGAATCTGCACTGAATTTGACTTTACATCAAGATATTAAAACATACTTTACTACTATTTTTAGCTCTGATATTGAAGCTCAATGTGTAGAAGGTAAGTTAACATTACTTTTTGCATGGAATAAAGATGACTTTGGCCGACTGCAAGAAAACATTATTGGTCATATATTAATGAAGCAAAAATTAAAACAAACCGAGACTGTGTTTTTTGCGGTAACTGATGAAGAAGATATGATTATCTCGATTGATAATAATAGTGGTGAAGTTTGGGTGGAACAAGTCGGTTGTAAACCACACAAAAAACTTAGCGATACTCTCGCTCAATTCATTGAGCAGTTAACACCAGCAATACCATCAATTGATTAATATTTTTTAGCTATTTTTACTATGGAGTTGCTTGGTTAAGTCTTCTATCTGCAACTTCATTTCCGCTAGCTCTACTTTCAGTTGTTTTAACTCCTTAGCTAAAGATTGTTCAATCATGCTTTTCACGGCATCATTATTAAGTAATGACTTCACAAGCTCTGTATTACTTTGTGATGTATCTTGATCTTTATTACCTAATTCCTCTTTTAATTCACTAGTGGTGAACTCAGGCTCATGTTGCCAATTCTTTAATGTCGCTATAATAGTTGGCAATGGTACTGGTTGACTAAGCTTAGCCTTTACTAATGCCACCGAAGGTTTCTTCCCCCCATTGGCGATTTGATTAGCACAGCTTAGAATTTCATCGGTAATAGTCATTTTTTAAAGTACCCAAGGAATTAATTAATTTAACGATATTTTAGCCAATATAACTAAAAATGTCTGCCAGTTTTGTAAACCCCTTTATAAATAGTAATAATATCAAAGAATTATGTTTTGGCTTGTTTTTTGTATTACATATTGAAGAAATATTATAACGATTACATTATACCTCTAGGAAATACCAACATGAAAAAATCTTTAATTGCTTTACTCATTGCCGCGCCACTTGCCATGTCATTATCGGGTTGTGTTATAAAAATAAATGATGACGGCATTGATCATGGCTTTGTCGGTGATAGTGAAGACCGTACTTATAAAAACCGTAAGAGAATTTCAAAAGTACAACTTGGATCTTCTTTTATGGACTTACAAGAAAAATTAGGCGTTGCTGACTTTTCAGAAACTTACAAGGAAGGTGATGATACAGTACGTGTACTCTATTACCGAACCCAACGTAAACATAAAGATGGTTTAACCACCAAAGATGAGTGCACCTATTTACATTTCATCAATGGCAAGTTGATTGAAACTGGTAATGGTGGTGAATTTTCTAAAACGGCTAAAACAAAAGTAAACTAGATTCTATACCTTTATTTTAAAATACCTCGCCTAGCGGGGTATTTTTTTTGCCTTTTGTAAAGTAAATCATCAGTTTACCGATGAATGTCGTCTGTTGCTCTTCGGTTATAAAGTGAAATCTATTTGACCTCTTTGAAAATATATTGTTATGGTGGGGTGTTAGTGTACAAAATTAATCCACCGTTAGAGTAGGAAGGGAATAATGACTGAAACAGTATCTGTAGAAAATAGTGTTGAAGAAAGTATAGAGCCAGAGGTCAACATTAGAGCAACTTATTTAGCTGCCCATGAACTAAAGTTAGCCGCCTCACTTTTATATCAGGCATATCATGACGATCCTGTTTTTTTAGATATATTTAATAGTAGTAAGGAAGATTACGAGCAGCGTTTGCGTGGCGCTATTAGAGAAGAGCTCAATGCTTTTTGGCAAGCTAAACAGCCAATGATTGGCCTATATCTAGGCGAAACCATGGTTGGTGTTGCATGTATTAATAGCCCTGATGAAACATTAACGAGTGAACGTTTTTGGCATTGGCGTTTGAAAATGCTATTAAATGCAGGTTATTTCAGTACCAAACAGATGATGCAAAAAGAACAAACGGTTTTAGCTGCAGTACCATTGAAAGTGTTTCATTTCTTATCCTTTATCGCTGTTCATCCTTTACACCAACAACATGGCTTTGGTCATTACTTAATGGCAGCAGTGAATACTGTGCTAGATGAACATCCAAATAGTGAAGGTGTTGCCGTATACGCTACATCAGGTAAGTTTAAAGAGTTTTTCAATAATGTTGATTATCAAACAGTTGAAGAAGTTAAAGTCGGTAATGTTTGTGGAGCTGTAATGGTTCACTACCGAGATTCGAAAGAAGGTTAATGCAGTAGGATTTCTCTTGGGCTTGTTAATTCGCTAACAAGCTCAAGTTTATTTAACACTTAAGCTAACAAACCTTACCCCAATCCTTTGGACAACACTTTAGTTAGTAAACTTGCTTCTGCTGGATTTACCCTGAATCCTGCTTTTTTAAATACAGCCTTATTTCCCTTAATTAACTGGTATATCACTTAACTTAATAATATTTTGCTAGTTAACCATACAATCCCTTGTAATCATTTAAATTTATCAAAGGCAAAGTGCTATTTTAAATGTAAGACATGTCTTACATCAATGTGAGATATATTGGCAATTACCGCAATCAAAGTGAACTCGATTTATTCAAGCTGTTGATTTTAATGTTTTTTATTTGTTTCGGTAAAATTACATTCTCGTAACACTTTTAATTGTCTTGTTAACACCCTTAGATATTCTAGATAAAGGTGTATTATTAATCATGTCAGGAAGACAAGGAGCAGGGGGCTTCAGCGTTACTTGTAACGTGATTAAGGATGATACAAGTTGCTTTAATGGATATAAGCAACTTTAGGATTTACTGAGGACAGTAATAATAACTTAAGGAATGAGTTGAAAATAGGACGCAGGATGCTATTCATGGAAGAATTGGGTAAGGATGCTAACTAAAGGAAAACCTGAAGCAGGATGCTTTGATTTTAAGGTAATTTATTATTTTAAAGTAGGGTTTGACAGGGAGGCTTTACGGACGAAGTCTAGTGGTAGGACGCCACTATGGATGATATGAACAAGGATGTGACTTGGTGAGGATAACCAAGGTCAGGAAGACAGTAGTTATGGATTGCTACTACAGGGAGTAAGCTAATTATGGATGGTTAGCTCAGGGAGAAGCAACAAAGGATGTTGACAAATTAAGGAGGTTATTGTCAGGAAGACACAATTATGGATGATTGAAGGGGAGCATTTATTGTAACCCCAAAAGGATATGAGTGGACTCATAAAGGATACATTAGGGATAGTTTTTCAAGGAAGAAGTGAGATCATTAAATATGTGTGCAGGACGCACCATATAAGCTAGATATCGAAATGCGACTCATTGAGTCGCATTTTTTATGCCCAGTGAAAAATGTTAAAATTATTTATTACGTCATTATCAGGAAACTATTGCCTTTGACGTAAACAGCTCCGCTCTATAAGCTACATAACTTTTACCAAGATTGTAGTGGTTTAATCAATAAGGGATTGTATGTTAGACGTTTTATCAAAATTAGCCGTGAAGCTAAAGCCTTTGCAAAAATTAAGCTATGTCCTCATAGCAATTCTTGCCGCGATTATTATCTTTCAATTAAACCAGCCTAGTTCTTTACAAACAGATAAAAGTAATTCCTATGCTTTTTTTAGTTTTCTCACATGTATTTGGTTATTACTTTTTAATCTTTTAATTGCCATTTTTGACAATGTCCCAGCTATCAGCAGTGACAAGCAAGCAATTTTCTCAAGAATAAAAAGCAAAGTACGAAGAGGTTTTTATCATTTCCTTGCATTATTGTTTGTCGCGCTCACCTTAATTATCATATTCTTATCTATTCGCATGCTGAGATTATAAGTATTGTCCCATGCTGAAAAAGAAAAGGAGCAATATAATTGCTCCTTTTTTGTATACTAAAAACCTTAGTTCAAGCGTTATAATTATTGAGAGCTTTACTTAGTTGCAGCTTTCATCTCTGTAACAAAGCGGCTTAACTCGGAAAGCATATTGTTATTATCAGCTAAGTTGTCTTCAATTATCTTCACCACGGCAGAGCCACTAATTGCGCCAAGTGCCCCTGCTTTAAGGGCATCTTTAACTTGTTGAGGCGTTGAAATACCAAAACCTAAAACTGGCGGGGCAGCGTGGAATTGTGTCAAATTTTCGATTAACTTATCCGCAGAGCTAACCACCGAGCTCTTAGGGCTGTCAGCACTATCGACTCCGGTAACACCGGCACGGCTTAATACATAAGTGTAACCTCGTGCATATGAAGAGACCGCTTTTAATGTTTCATCACAAGCGTTTGGTGGTGCTATGAAAATAGGAGCAATGTTATGCCTTAATGCTGCTTCTCTAAATGGCTTACTTTCGCGAATTGGTACATCAGCGATCAGAACCGAGTCAACACCAGCATTATTCATATCTCGATAAAAATTATCAATGCCACGAGCAAAAACTAAGTTTCCATATAGTAATAAGCCAATAGGAATATTTGGCGCATATGCTCTCACTTGTTTTAAAATATCAATGCAAGTGTCGGTATTAATATCGGCATCTATAGCACGAAGAGCGGCTTTTTGTATGGTAACACCATCAGCACTAGGGTCAGAAAAAGGAATACCTAGCTCTAATGCATCAGCTCCTGCATCAATTAGGCTTTTAATTACCGCTAGAGATTGCTCTGCATTTGGGTCGCCAATCATAACAAAAGGAATAAATGCTTGTTCATTTTTGTCTTTTAGTGCGTCAAAAGAGGCCTGGTAGCGAGCACCTAATTCTAAGTTGTTTGAATCAGTCATTACGCTTCTCCTCTATATTTTACTTTCGATGTCGATGGCGCATCTTCAGGGGATAAAATAGCATGTACATGGGCTAAATCTTTATCGCCGCGGCCAGATAAGTTAACTAAATAAATTGTTTCTTCGGTCGCTGCTTCTGCCATTTTTAATGCTTGTGCTAATGCGTGTGCCGACTCTAACGCAGGGATGATCCCTTCGCTTTTCGCTAATGTTTGAAAGGCCGACAGCGCTTCGTCATCATTAATCGGCACATATTGCGCTCGACCTGTCTCTTTTAGAAAAGCGTGCTGCGGCCCCACAGCTGGATAATCAAGACCTGCAGAAATTGAATAGGACTCTTCTATCTGTCCGTACTTATCTTGCATGATATAAGTATAGTTTCCGTGTAACATACCTTTTGTACCTGCAACGAGTGTCGCACCATGCTCATTGGTTTCAATACCTTTACCACCAGCTTCAACACCAATAAGCTTTACGCCATCTTCTTTGATAAAGTCGTGAAACATACCAATGGCATTTGAGCCACCACCAACTGCGGCAATTACATAATCAGGTAAGCGACCTTCTTCTTCAAGAAATTGTATTTTAGCTTCTTCGCCAATCATCTTTTGAAACTCTCGGACAATGGTTGGGAATGGGTGAGGGCCAGCAGCAGTACCTAATAAGTAATGTGCTTTTTCATAGTTTGCTGACCAATCTCTAAGTGCTTCATTTACTGCATCTTTTAACGTACCAGAGCCAGCAGTAACTGGAATAACTTCTGCACCCATCAGTTTCATTCTAAAGACATTCGGTTGTTGACGCTGACAATCTACCGCGCCCATATAAACTTTACATTTTAAGCCTAATAGTGAGCAAGCAATAGCTGTTGCTACACCATGTTGACCAGCGCCGGTCTCAGCAATAATCTCTGTTTTTCCCATTCGTTTAGCTAATAACGCCTGACCAAGCACTTGGTTAGTTTTATGTGCGCCACCATGAAGTAAGTCTTCACGCTTTAAATAAATTTTTGCTAGTGGGTTTTTTACAATATTACGACAACAGGTTAATGGTGTCGGACGTCCAGCATACTTAGTCAATAAATTATTGAATTCAGTTAGAAATGCCTCGTCACTTTGTGACTCAATAAAGGCCTGTTCAAGCTGTTCTAGCGCTGGTACGAGTAATTCGCCGACATACATGCCGCCAAATTCACCGAAGTAGGCAGGTAAGGTTGCTTTAACCGTTGAATTCTCAGTTACATTGTTTTCATTGTTCATGTTAGTAATTCCTAATTTGTGAAAATACTTGGGCAAGTTTTCCACTGGATTTTATACCAGGACTTGTTTCAACACCTGAGTTGAGATCTAAGCCAAATAAATCTAAATGAGTTAATCGAGCAAGGGCTTCATTGATATTATCGTTATTTAAGCCACCAGCTAAAAAGCTCGTTGATAAGTCTTGTTCACTAGCGTCGAGCACTTGCCAGTCAAATGCTTTACCACTACCTGGACTTTGACCATCAAGTACGTGTTGTTTCACGCAGTTACTTAGTAGGGGAACTTGCTCAAGTACCGGGCTTGCCTGCCACACCTGACAAAAGCTACAGTCATTTTGTGCAAGCTCTGCCGTTAACGCATTAATATATTGCTCATCTTCACTACCGTGAAGTTGTACAGCGGTTAGCTTTAAAGTTTTAACCAGATCAATAATATCATTACGATTTTGGTTAACAAAAACGCCGACATACTCTAATTTCTGCTCTGCTTGGATAATCGATAAAGCTTGTTCTTTATTAACACTGCGAGGTGACTTTTCAGCAAAAATAAGGCCGCCAAAGCGGGCGCCGGCATTAGCAGCAGCATTGGCATATATTGCTTCGGTTAATCCGCAAACCTTGTTGTTGCCAAAAATAAGCTTACGACACGCTAAATCTATATCCTGATAAGGATTATTATCTGGTGCCATTAAAGAGCTACCCACTAAAAAGCCATCAACGGCAGGGGCTAACTCTCGTACTTGAGCATTGGTATAAATCCCTGACTCTGAGATGATAATTCTATCGTCTGGTAGCGTTGGTGCAAAATCAAAGGTTTTAGCAATATCTGTACTTAAGTCACGTAAATCGCGGTTGTTAATGCCGATCATTTTAGCATCGAGTTTGATTGCTCTATCACGTTCTTCTTCGTTAGATATTTCCGTTAATACCGCTAAATTATATTGTTTGGCGACATTTGCTAATTCTAAGTACTCCTCATCTGATAAAACACTGAGCATGAGTAGTATGGCATCGGCGCCATAATATCTTGCTAAATACACTTGATAGCTATCAATAAAAAAGTCTTTGTTCAATACCGGACATTTGACTGTTTCTGTCACTGTTTTTAGGTAATCAAAAGTACCTTGAAAATATTTCTCATCGGTTAACACTGAAATAGCAGCGGCATATTTATCATAAGTTTTACAAATAGCTTTAACATCAAAATCTGGTCGAATTAACCCTTTAGAAGGGGAAGCTTTTTTACACTCAAGAATAAAACCTGCATAGGGCTTATCTTCAGTTCTCGTTAGTGCCGCATACATATCTTTTGTTGTCGGTACTAATTGCTCGATAAAGCTTGCTAACGGCTTAGCTAGCTTTAGCGCGTCAATCTCAATACGTTTATCACTGACAATCTTTTCTAAAATATTAGCCATCTAGTTGCTAGCTCCATCGTTGTTATTTTCAGCGTTTGAAAGGGTGACTAGTTGCTGCAATGTTGCTAATGCTTTTCCTGAAGCAAGTGTTTTAGTCGCAAGTGTTGCTGCTTCTTCTAAGGTTGCTGCTTTGTCGTGAAGATATAACAACGCTGCACAATTAATAATGACCGCAGCATTATGAGCACTTTGCCCCTGACCCGATAAAATTGCTTTAATAATCTCAGCATTTTCTTGTGGCGAGCCGCCTTTTATATCTTCAAGCGAGTAGCTGTCTAGGCCAAAGTCACTAGGTGAAATACTTCTTTCAACTAATTCACCCGCTTTAATCTCGACAACTTGTGTGGTGCCGTGCAATGCAATCTCATCAAGGCCACTGCCATGAACAACAAAAGCACGAGTAACACCGGTAAGTTGCAATGCTTGAGCGATTGGCATTAATAACTCAGGGATATAAACCCCGAGTAACATAATGTTTGGTTTAGCGGGGTTAACCAGCGGCCCTAAAATATTAAATAAGGTTCTAATTCCCATTGCCTTTCTAACAGGAGCTGCGTGTTTAAACCCTGAGTGGTAAGCGGGAGCGTATAAAAAACATAAATTAGCTTTTTCAAGACATTGACTCGCTACTTCAGGGGACATTGATAAATTTACGCCAAAAGCTTCAAGTAAATCAGCTGAGCCAGACATGCTAGATACACTGCGATTCCCGTGTTTTGCGACCTTTAAACCACAAGCCGCTGCTAATATTGCTGCGGTAGTCGATATGTTGATGGTATTAGCGCCATCTCCACCGGTTCCAACGCAATCCGCCACATCAGTGTTATGATTTTCTCTGGGGAATGAGGTTGCTGCCGCTCGAATCGCAAGTGCTGCGCCGGCAATTTCTTCTGGCGTTTCACCTTTAACTTTCAGCGCAGTCAGTACACTTGCCATAAGCGCAGGCGTGATATTGCCTTGTAATACTTGTTGAAAAAAATCATGACTTTGAGTTTGATTCAAGTCAATACCATCAACTAAGGTGGGCAAAATGTTATTTATTTCAGCAGTAGGCTCATTAAGAGAACTGTTCATATTATGCTCCTGTTACTTCATTGTTTAACGCAGGCGCTAAATCAAGTAAATATTGAATACTTTGCGCTAACAAGGTCGCGCCAAAGGTGGTTAAAATTGATTCTGGATGAAATTGATAGCCTAAAACCGCATCTTCTTCCTGAGTTATAGCCATACACATACCGTCAAAGTCAGCAATGACTTGTAACTGAGTAGGAATATCTACCCCAACTAAAGAGTGGTACCTGGCAACAGGTAATGGGTTTTGAATATTGGCAAAAGCGCCACTTCCGCTGTGCGTAATACTGGATGCTTTGCCGTGAACTATTTCAGCAGCTCTATCGACCCGGCCACCATAATGTTCAATCAGTGCTTGGTGACCTAAACAAATACCTAACATAGGGATACGACCAGCACATTTTGCGATTAAGGCCATCAAGCAACCTGCATTCGATGGCTCTCCAGGGCCAGGAGACAACACTAAAAGTACAGGCTCGTTGGTAAGGCGAGTATGTTCTTGCATTTTTTCGAAAATAAAATCAGCAGATAAGGTATTTCGATAAACACTGGGCTCAAAACCTAAACATTGAAATTCATCTACTAAGTTGTAAGTAAAAGAATCTAGGTTATCGAGCATAAATAATTTAGTCATTGGCTTGCTCCCTCACTAAGGCGTTGGCAGTTGCTATTGCGCTAATGACTGCTTGGGCTTTTTGTCGTGTTTCATTGGCTTCGCTAATGGGATCTGAGTCATAAACAACTCCTGCGCCAGCTTGAACTTGGGCAATGTTATTTTTAACAAAGGCAGAGCGAATGACAATACAAGTATCCATCTCACCCGTTCCAGTGAGGTAACCTACTGCACCGCCATAACTGCCTCTACGTTTACCTTCAACTTCTCTGATTAATGAGGTTGCTTTGACTTTTGGCGCGCCAGATAACGTACCCATGTTCATACATGCTTGATAAGCGTGTAGTGCATCAAGTTCAGTTTGTAATGTACCGCAAACACGCGACACTAAGTGCATTACATGAGAATAGCGATCAACTTTTAGTAAATCAGCAACATAGCGAGTGCCAGGTTGAGATACGCGAGCAATGTCATTGCGTGCTAAATCAACTAACATGATGTGCTCGGCAGACTCTTTTTTATCTTGCCTTAGTTCAAGCTCAATTCGACTGTCTAAGTCTAATGAAATATTTCCTTGAGCATCAAAGCCCCGAGGGCGAGTACCTGCAATAGGGTAAATCTCTACATGTCGGTTGTTTGCTTGATATTTTATTGCTGACTCTGGCGACGCACCGAATATACAAAAGTCGCTATCTTTAAGATAAAACATATAAGGGCTTGGGTTACTAATTTTTAATGCTTTGTAAGCCGCAATAGAGTCAACACAAGGTAGAGTGAAGGTACGTGAAGGCACGACTTGAAAGATATCGCCAGCGCGAATGTTTTCTTTTAAATCATCAACTATTTGACAAAATTCGTCATCACTAATATCAACACTTAATTCACTTGTTGATGATTTCTCGAAATCGGCATTTGCCGTTAAATCTGAATGAGTAGGGGAGAATTGAGCAACATGCTCGGTATTAATACTCAGGCTTAACGTTTGCTTAATTTCAGCGACTCGTTGTGAGATGAGTTGCTGGTTTTCAACTAGCTCACTTTTTGTTGCTTGATTAAAAACATTACCTATAATCTCAGTGCTTTGCTTTTCATGATCAATAATCACCAGCGTTTCAGCCAAGTAATAAACAAAGTCAGGGCAGGTATTATCACCGTCTTTAACTTCAGGTAAGTCTTCAGCAATCGCCATTAAATCAAAAGCAAAGGCGCCGCCAAGAAACACTGCGAAAGGATGACTTTCATCAGTGGTAAGGCGACCAAAGAGTCGCAAGCTTTCTAAAGGGTTGATTGTAGTGAGTCGAGATTTTTCATCTAGCTCCGTCGGGATTTCACTATAGCTTGCTTGAAAAGATTTATTATCGGTGGCGAAAGTTAGTTGCGCCTGAGAACTAAGCTGCTTGGCAGCATAATTTAAGGCACTTTCACCATTTATTGATAAAGCGGTGAAGGTAACGGTGTTGCCATTGCAGACAACTTTTAATGCCGCATCGGTTAATATTAAGCTTTTTAATAAATGCTTTTTATCAATTTCTGCGGATTCTAACAAAATATTATGTTGTTTTTGGTGACATAATAATTGATAGGCACTTAGCGGATCGCTTTGGTAGCAAGTACTATCTAGTACCGTGGTTACTGAACCACATGTTTCACTTGGTAATTGTGTTGTCATAATCATTACTTATATTGAGTTTACTTAAAAGAGGGTTGTCAGCCTGCATAAATTGGCAACAGCCACCAAATAAACCATGTTTTTGTTTTATTCATCTTAGATGTCCTATTTAAAAATACTAAACGCTTTAACGTGAAAAACCCGCTGATAGAAGCGGGTTTTTTGAATTTTGTTTCATCTTTTTTAGATACACGCAATTACCACAACCCAGTTATGTAGAGTTATGCCACCACCAAATCAATGATAAATTGTTTATTGCTGTATTCATTTTATCTTGCCTTTACTTTATTACCTTATTTACTTTAAGGAAAAAGTATCATTATTTTCAAGTTATCAGTAAACTTATCATATTACTGAGTTTTACCCCTATAGAAGACCTTATTATGGCGTTGCTGTCAACCACTGATTTTCCACATCAGATAGTAGAAACCGAAGGTTTTGCTCACAAACGAATTGATTTACATAGTCACACAAACTGCTCTGACGGTGGTTTATCCCCGCAAGCCTTGATAGACAGGGCGGCTAACTATCAAATTAATGTGTTAGCTATAACCGATCATGATACAACAGCGGCACTTGATATAGCTCAAAAGCATATCGAAGACAAAAATATTCCACTAACATTGATTGATGGCATTGAAATATCTACTGCTTGGCAGGGTTTTGAGATTCATATCGTTGGTTTGAATATTGATAAAGAAAATGCTCAATTGAAAAGTTTAATTGCAGAGCAACAAAGTGCTAGAGAACAACGTGCGATTACCATGGGTGAAAAATTAGCTAAATGCGGTTTTACTACTATTTATGATGATGCTAAACAGCTTGCGGGCACAGGCTCAATTACTCGAGCACACTTTGCCAAAATATTGCATCAGCAAGGGCACGTTTCGACCATGCAGCAAGCGTTTGATAAATATATTGGTAAAAAAGGCTCGAAAGGTCAGCGAGCATATGTGAAACCCAATTGGTGTTCAATCGAAGAAGCGGTTGAGGTCATTCATCAAGCAGGTGGTAGTGCGGTTATGGCACACCCTATTCGTTATGATTTATCTGCTAAATGGTTAAGACGGTTAATCGTTAATTTTTCTGAGGCTGATGGTGATGCATTAGAAGTAGTACTTCCACAAATGAATAATGAGCAAAGAGCTAAAATGCTTGGCTACTGTCAGGAGTATAATTTATTTGCTTCTATGGGCTCTGATTTTCATTACCCCAGTCGCTGGAGTGATCTAGGTCGTAACTTAACTATGCCTGTTGGCGCAAGGCCTGTTTGGGCTCAATGGCAATAGACAGTGTATTTTAAAAAATCAGTTAGTAATTTAAACCAGAATCAAACTATTAATATAAGGAAAGCCTTATGAGTCAGTTTTTTTATGTACACCCAGATAATCCGCAAGGTCGCTTGATGAAACAGGCTTCAGAAATCATTAAGCAAGGTGGCGTCATTGTTTATCCAACTGATTCAGGCTATGCATTAGGCTGTCATTTGGGCGATAAAAAGGCCCTTGAACGCATCTGTCGTATTCGAGATATAGATAAAGATCATAACTTTACTTTAGTGTGCCAAGATTTATCACAAATTTCTGAATATACCCGTGTTGACAATAGCGCGTTTCGATTATTAAAAAATAATACCCCGGGGGCTTACACCTTTATTTTTAAAGGCAGTAAAGAAGTGCCGAAAAGGTTATTAAACCCCAAGAAGAAAACCATTGGTATTCGGGTGCCTGATAATACTATCGCTCAAGCCTTGTTGACTGAACTTGCAGAGCCTATAATGTCCACTAGTTTAATCATGCCGGGCCAAGAAATGGCAGAGTATGATCCTGAACAGATAAGAGATCTATTAGAGCATCAAGTCGATCTTATTATCAATGGCGGCCACCTTGGTGAGCACCCAACAACTGTTATTGATTTTTCTAATGACAGTATCGACATTATCCGAGTTGGAGAGGGAGACCCATCTCCATTCAAATAATTTTCACCCGAATCTATTGTTAGATTATCTATTGGTGAAAAATCTGAATTAAGAGCCAGAAGTTAGCTACAAGGGAGCGACTACTGACGTAACAGAGTAAAAAACTATGACAGTTAACAAAAAGAAAACCAGTAAAGACGCCGAAATTGATAAGAAATACGGCACCCGTGGTACGCAAAAAAAAGGGACTGCTAAAAAAGGCTTAGCCAAGCCAGGTAGTGCAAAAAAGCCAGTAGGCAAAAAAGGCCAAGGCAAGAAAGAGCCAGAAAAAGTTGAAAAAGTTAACTTTCAAAAAGCAACGCATAAAGATTCAGAGAAAGTACAGAAAGTCTTAGCACGAGCTGGTAAAGGCTCGCGCCGTGAAATGGAAAAAATGATCACTGAAGGGCGTGTCAGTATCGATGGCAAAGTTGCCTTTTTAGGTGACAGAATTACCGGAACGGAACAAATAAGACTCGATGGTCACCATGTTAAGTTAACTGCTCAAGACGAAGACATTTGTCGTGTACTTGTGTACAACAAGCCTGAAGGTGAAATGTGTACTCGAAAAGACCCTGAAGGACGTCCAACAGTATTTGATCGTCTTCCACCATTGGAAACAGGACGTTGGGTAGCTGTTGGCCGTTTAGATATTAATACTTCAGGTATGTTGTTATTTACTACCGATGGTGAGCTTGCTAACCGATTAATGCATCCATCGCAAAAGGTAGAACGCGAATATGCAGTACGTGTATTTGGTGAAATTAATGAAGGCATGTTACAACGATTACGCGCAGGCGTTCAATTAGAAGACGGCCCAGCTAAATTCCAAAAAATCACTTATCGTGGTGGTGAGGGACGTAACCACTGGTTCCATGTAGTGCTCTCTGAAGGGCGTAATCGAGAAGTTCGTCGCTTATGGGAAAGCCAAGAAGTACAAGTAAGTCGACTTATTCGTGTGCGTTATGGTGATATGGAAATGCAGCGTCAATTACCTTTAGGTGGCTGGCGTGAGTTAGCGCTTAAAGAAGTAAACTACTATCGTCAGTTGGTGAATTTAAAACCTGAAACAGCGAGTAAAGTTAAAGTAGATGAAAAGGCGATGGACAATGCGAAAAGCCGTCGTATTCGTCGTTCAGTTAAAAAACATCAACAACGTCACCAGCAAAGCACTCGTCGTCGTCATAAATAATTACTCTAGTAGAATAAGATAATGCATTATCAATTGATTGAAGATCAGCAGACATTAAACCAAGTATGCCAACAATTTAGTAAAGCAGAGTATTTGGCGATAGATACAGAGTTTGTTCGCACCCGCACCCTTTATGCAAAGTTGGGACTACTTCAAGTGTGTGATGGAACACAACTTGTTTTGATTGATCCGCTGGTTATTGATGACTTATCGCCTTTTTGGCAATTGCTAACAGATGGTAGCATTATCAAGGTATTGCATGCTTGCTCAGAAGATTTAGAGGTTTTCTTAACCGCTGGAAATTGTAAACCGGTTAATTTAATTGATAGCCAAATTATGATGTCCTTCCTTGGCCATGGTTTGTCTATGGGCTATGCCGCGATGGTTAAACATTTTACCGGCATTGAACTAGATAAATCAGAATCCCGTACCGATTGGACTAAGAGACCATTAACCGATAAGCAACTTGCTTATGCGAGTGCTGATGTCGACCATTTATTCTCCATTTTTCCCAAGCTTTCAGCGGAGCTTAGCCAATCAGGCTTTCAGCAATTCGCTGAACAAGAAACGCAGAACATGATTGAGAAAAAGTTCACTGCTATTGATGAAAATGAATTGTATTTGAATATAAAAATGAACTGGCGCTTAAATTCGAAACAGTTAAATACGCTAAAATACTTAGCTAGTTGGCGCTATTTACAAGCTAAAAAGCGTGATTTACCTATTGGTTTTGTTGCTAAAGATAATACCTTAATGGCATTGGCACAAAGTAACCCTGCAAGTACCAGTGCTATGTTGTCATTAGAAGGGGCAGAAGCTTTGGATGTTCGCCATAAAGGCAAGGCAATGTTATCTGTGTTAGCGCAAGCGAATAAAACCCCTGAAAGTGAATACCCCGCAAAAGTTAGCCGTTTAGATGAATACCCTGGCTATAAACAGACCTTCAAAAAAGTGAAAGCTTTTTTAGTTGAGCTCAGTGAAAAAAATGGTTTAGCCATTGAAAATGTTGCCTCTAAAAAGCAAATTAATCAGTTTTTAACCTGGCAGTATAAATTAAACGGCGCAGGGAGTAATATCGATAACGTTGACTTACTTGCTAACTGGAGAGCTCCGCTTTTTGGACAACCATTAATTGAGTTCGCCCAAAATGGCTATAAGTAATCTACTAATGATATTTCTCATTAAGTAAGTCGCCCTCTACTATTTCACTTTTGATAACAATTAATTCATTGAGTCGCTATAGGGTTCGCTCTCGGCTCATGATATATTAATTCTTTTCTCATTCTCCTATAGGTCTCCACTATGCTATGCACTATTTATAAAAGTCCGAAAAAATCTGAAACTTATTTATTTATTCCAAAACGTGATGATTTTTCAGCGGTACCTGAAGCGTTAATGAAGACATTTGGGACACCTACGTTAGTTACGTTGATTAACTTAGCAACCAAAGAAAAATTAGGCATGGCGGATATTGATAAAGTAAGAAAAAGTTTAACCAATGAAGGTTTCTATTTACAACTTCCACCTCCGCAAGAAGACATGTTAAAAGAACATAAAGCTGCAATGAAAGCGATAAAAGCGCAAGGAGAGCAGTAATGAGATTGTCATTAATCAAAGTCGTTCTAACTAGCGTGCTAGCATTGGGCGCAGTAAAGCACTCTGTAGCAAATCAAGCAGAACTTTCAGAAGCAGGATTTGCAGAATATGTCGTTAAGCTCAAAGCTGATGCGCTTGCTCAAGGCTTTAATCAGCAGTTAATCGATAATAGTTTTGCTAATGTTACCTTTCATAAAAGAGCGGTAAAAGCTGATAGAAGCCAGCCAGAAAATGTAGAAACCCTTGACACCTACTTACCTAAGCGCGTGCCAAAATGGAAAGTTGATAAAGCAAGAGCACTCTATAAAGAGCACCAAGTATTACTGAAAGAAATTGGCGATAAGTATCAAGTTCAACCACGTTTTATTGTTGCGCTTTGGGGCCTCGAAACTAATTTTGGTAGTTTTACCGGCGGTTATAATGTTATTTCGGCGTTATCAACCCTTGCTTATGAAGGTAGACGTGAAACTTTCTTTAAAAAGCAGTTAATGGCTGCCTTGACGATATTGGATGAAGGTCACATTCGTGTGGAAAACATGAAAGGCTCTTGGGCTGGCGCTATGGGGCAAAATCAATTTATGCCAACGTCATTTTTAAGCTACGCGGTTGATGGCGACGGTGATGGTAAAAAGGATATTTGGCAAAACCAAGCAGACATTTTCTCATCTATGGCCAATTACCTTAAAAAAGAAGGCTGGAGTGATGAGTTAACATGGGGACGTCAGGTTAAGCTGCCCAAAGATTTTGATTACAGCTTAGCCATTCCCAAAAATACTGGCAGTAGAAAAAACTGGCTGAAAGCCTGGTCTGAAACAGAAAAAACCTTAGCCCAGTGGCAAAATTTGGGGGTAAGGCGCGCTGATGGCACTAATTTACCTGTGGTAGATATTAAAGCTGCGCTTGTTTTTCCTGATGATGAAAACGGCCGTGTTTATCTTGCTTATGATAACTATAAAAGCCTGATGCATTGGAATTTATCCTATTATTTTGTTAGCTCTGTTGGGCACTTATCTGATCGCATTAAGTTCCCACCAATAAAGTAAATCAAGTAATGCTGTTATGAGTAAAGCTGTTATTAGTTAACAAATTATTAGTAAACCTATTAAAAGTAGTTGTAATGAAAAAAGATAAAACTGAAAGTACACCATTTTGGCAAACCAAGAGCCTTGCAGAGATGACACGCCCAGAGTGGGAATCACTTTGTGATGGTTGCGCAAAATGCTGCTTAAATAAGTTTATTGATGATGAACATACCGATGAAGACTCTGAGCTTTTACCGACCGATCATATAAAGGAAGGCGAGCATATTTATTATTCAAATATTGCTTGTCACCTGCTGAATGAAAAATCCTGTCAATGCTCTAAGTATGAACAACGAACCACCCTAGTGCCAGACTGTGTTCGCTTAACGCAAGATAATATAGATGCTGTATTCTTTATGCCGCCTAGTTGTACCTATCGTAGGTTGCAGGAAGGCAGGGGAATGCCATCATGGCACCCATTACTACATAAAGGCAAGAAGTCGGCTATGCATAAAGCTGGGATGTCAGTAAGAGGCAAGATAGTTAAAGATAACGATGTCAGCATTGAAGACTTTGAAGATCATATCGTTACCTGGCCACTTAACGATATCGATTAAATTCATACCTCTTTACTTGCTCTGATCTTTCTCCTTGCTGGAACACTCTAAATGTCTGCGTCAATAAAAGTTGAACAACAAAGCCTGCTTTACTTGCATATCGCTGTTTTACTCTTCGGCGGGACTGCGCTATTTTCGAAATTAATCGGACTTCCTGCATTAGATATAACTGTTTATAGAACAGGCGTAGCGGCAATAACACTGTTTATTTTGTTAACGTTACAGAAAAAACAGTTAACCCTAGCAAATAAAAAAGACTATGGCATAGCGGTGTTATTGGGCTGTGTAGTGGGTATTCATTGGGTTACTTATTTTGCAGGCATGCAAATGGCGGGGGTTACCGTCGGGATTATTGCCTTTTTTACCTATCCGGTGATTACGGTATTTATTGAGCCGTTGTTTAATAAAACTCGCCCCAAAGCAAAAGATATTATTACCGCTTTGGTTGTTATTATCGGCATTGTGTTACTGATACCTGAAGTAAGTTTTGGCAATCAAGTTACACTGGGTATTGCTACAGGCATTGTTTCTGCAGTCTTTTTTGCGTTAAGAAATATTTTGCATAAAAACTACTTCTCTCATTACTCTGGTCCTCATACCATGCTTTACCAAACCTTGGTTGCTTGTGTCGTGCTGAGTTTATTTGTAGAAGTACCACCGATGAGCGTGACCAAGCATGACTGGTTACTATTGGTGCTAGTAGGCGTGATTTTTACTGCGACTCCTCATGCACTTTTTGCTGCCAGTTTACGGCATTTAACGGCAACAACAGCAGGTTTGATTTCTTGTTTACAACCACTTTATGGCAGTGTGTTAGCCTTTTTATTGTTACAAGAACGGCCAAACTTAATGACTATCATCGGTGGCTTACTAGTTGTTAGTGCTGCGGTATTTGAAACCTGGTCTGTCAGTAGAAGTAAAAGCTAAACTCACAGACATAAGATAAGGTTAGTTCTTAACCTCAACTCTGGTTAATGAATGTTAAATAATTTCAAAGTAACTATTAATATCCAAAGGTTGCAATACAAATCAAAAATGTAGTTCTATTTATATCACTCAATTTTGATAGTTTAGTGTATATCAAGGCGGCTCTGTGTACCCAATAGCTAGCTATTGGTAACAGAACTAACGCAGATAGGCGCTAAATTAACTTATTGAGTAACGTTGCTTATCCAGAGCTGAGGTTACTTACTTCAGCGCATCACTAAATGACAAGTAAGTGCTTTGAAGCCCTTGATGGTTTTCAGGGCTAAAGCTGATATTAAGTGTTTTGTCTTGATGTTTATAATGTTGCAGCTCTTTGGTTAAGCATTGTCGTGTTAATTTACCCGTACACCTTTTGGCTGCTTGGCTAAAAACAAACGCATTTAAATAACCTTCTAATTGTATTCGGTTAAAGTGGCTGTAACCTGCTGTCTGCATGTCTGAAATAAACTGTGTACATAACTTCCACGTACAGCTTAATGGCTCCGGAACCACTTCTGTTAACACCACTTTGCTGTGTGTTGATAGTTTACTCAGTATCGAATGACTGCCAATGAAAGATAAGCTCGAAAAGACCATATCTAATTTTTTTTCTTGAACTAAATTAATTAAACTAAGAAAAGGTTGGTGTGTCCCGACAAAAATTACTGCCTCTACAGAGCTTGTCGATAACTTTTCAGCGGCAGCTTTAATATCGTTGGTATTTCTTTTATATCGAGCGGTGAAGGCAACCTTCACCCCCTTATCTTTAAAAATGGTGTTAACCGCCCGTTGAGCAGCTAAGCCAAACTCATCTGCTTGGATGATTAAGGCAATTTTTGTAAACTTCTGCTCTTTGATTAAATAATCAGCTTGTGCTTCAATTTCTTGAAAGTAACTGGCACGCAGATTGAAAATGTTTGGATTGTTGGGTGTACGTAAAAAGTCAGCCCCCGTAAATGGCATCAGGTAAGGGGTTTTAGTTTGATTAATTATTGGCATGATCGCGTGAGAGGTAGGTGTTCCAACATAGCCAAATAAAGCTAATACATCTTGATTGAGTAATTCTTTGGTATTAATGACTGCATTTGCTGGCTCATACTTATCATCTAAACTTATCAGTTTTACTTTGTTGCCATTGATACCACCTTGAGAGTTTAATCGCTTAAAATAAGCAACCGCACCAGCCTTTAAGCCTGTACCAAGGCTTGAAGCTGGCCCACTAAGGGCGTTTGACATACCAAGCTTAATTAAATGATTTTCTGAAGTGTTAGTAGCAGGAGAGTTTAGCGGTTTCGCTAAAGCGCCTAGTGAGCTCAGTAGAATGCACGCTAGTGATAAGTAGATGTACGTCAAAAAATCAGCCCCAAGCTACAAGAGAGAATATAAGAATTTTAGCATATTCTCTCTTAATGTAGACGGATTGTTATAGTTTTTTTGCACAAATTAAGCGGTTGAGTAAGATTATTGCGAAGGCGAGAGTATAAGTTGCATAAACAACAATCATCCATTGCGGCATACTAAAGCCAAGGAATTGCCAGCTAATTTCACCACAATCACCAGTCGCCTCAAATAAAAATGGTAGCCATTCATGTAAAGGCGCCCATGCAGGGAAGTTAGGGATGAATTCACAGCTATAAAACAATGAGTTACTTGTTTGTATATCAACATGCTCTATGGCAATGATTAATCCCCAAATAGCGCCTATAGCCCATAGTGTATAAGCAATTAACCGAGTAACCATGTAGTTGCAACCTGCAGCGCCAACAATACCGGCAAACACGATCGCAAAAATAGCAACACGTTGATAAATACACATGATGCAAGGTGCTAAATCTAAAACATATTGAAAATATAGGGCTGATAGCTCAAGGCCTAAAGCAGAAAGAGCAAGAAGTAACCAAGCTTTATAGTTCGTGGTGATTTCGCTTAAGTAGTTCACAAAATATCCTTAAAATTATCAAAAAAAACCTCTATCAAAATAGAGGCTTTTTAGCTTAGCATGTAGAAAATGCTAATAGTTTATTCTTTTTGCCATTTTACGCTTTTAATGTAACTAGGTATTGATTAATAAGTGCACGTAAATACTTGCGGCATAACCTAATGCAATGACAGGCGTCCACTTTAAATGACCAAAGAAAGTGTAATAACCTCGAGCTTGTCCCATTAAGGCTACACCCGCGGCAGAGCCAACTGATAGTAAGCTACCACCAACACCTGCGGTTAAAGTGACAAGTAACCATTGTGCGTGAGACATATCAGGGTTCATGGTTAATACCGCGAACATGACCGGGATGTTATCAACGATAGCTGACAAAATACCAACTAAGATGTTTGCATTCGTTGCGCCCAGCTCACCATACATAAACTCAGAAACCATACCTAAGTAGCCGAGGAAGCCTAAACCACCTACCGCTAAAATAACGCCGTAGAAGAAGAATAATGTATCCCACTCTGCTTTTGCAATTTTGTCGAAGATATCAAAGTCATCGGTCCTTGTTCTACCAGCAGGAACGTCTGAGGTGTTCAGTTTACCTTGACCTGATTTTTTAATGTAAAAACCGAAGAATTTTAAATAAGCTAAACCTAACATCATGCCAAATACTGGTGGTAGGTGTAAGAAGTTGTGGAAAGAAACCGCAGTAATAATTGTTAGAATAAATAAACCAACGATAGTCAAACCACCGGTTTTAATGGCGGTAACTTCACTCGATGTTGACGTAGGGCTACCTTTAGGTAAGAAGAATTGCATGATAAATGCAGGAATTACAAAGTTAACTACGGATGGTACAAATAACGCGAAGAATTCAGTAAACTGAACAATGCCTTTTTGCCATACCATTAGGGTCGTGATATCACCAAATGGGCTAAATGCGCCGCCAGCATTTGCGCCAACAACAATGTTTACACAGCTCATAGCAACAAATTTAGGCTCATCTTTACCTACCGCTAATACTACCGCACACATAATCAATGCAGTTGTTAAGTTATCAGCAATGGGTGAGATAAAGAAAGCAAGGATACCGGTGATCCAAAATAGTGCTTTGTAACTGTAACCTCTTTGTATTAATACATCACGAAGCGCATCAAATACATTTCGCTCTAACAAGGCGTTAATGTAAGTCATTGCCACTAATAGGAAGAAAAATAACTCAGCGTACTCTAGGAAATTATGACGAATAGCAACTTCGGCTGCGTGAGGCATACCGTTAGAGCCATAATAGGCAGCAATTAATATCCAAATAAGACCAGCAGCAAGTAGAACAGGCTTTGATTTTCTTAAGTGTAACTGCTCTTCTAGAATTACTAGCGAGTATGCCAGAACAAAAATAGCAATAGCGGTGTAGCCAATCCAATGATTGGTTAAATCAATATTTTGTGCAGCTGCCCCTGAAGCAAAAGCCATGCTTGGAAAAAGCACCGCTGTTAACGCCAGTAAAATGTATAAAAGTGGTTTCATGTTATTCTCTAAATGGACGTAAATTGTGTGATTAGTGAGCCGTTGTTTTTTCGGCGGGGATTCTAACAAATTTTTAACTAAATGACACAAGCAATAACGTTGAAATGGATGAATTTACTTGATACTAGATATCAATTTGATTTATGACAAAGTTAAAGTAAGTTCTCAAATTTTAAAATAGCCACTTACTGTTATGGAAATACCGTTTTCTATTAATTTTTTATCAACATTAACTATTTAAATTATTTAATTGCCTAACTTAGCTTTCCTATTGTTTTTATTAGGATATATTGTTGAATGATGGTTTAAAAGTAACAGATGGATTCATCCTTAATGTAAGGAGGAGTCTATGAATAACAGTGGGTTATAGAAGCTAGTTAGAAATCGAGAATTTTATTTTTTATTTTACAATGTGGATTCCGCTATATTTTTTGTTGATTGAATATAGACAAACAATCTCAATGCTAGCTAAGGTTATTTTTTAAAACTCATTATTTAATTAAAAGTGTCTTTAGATTGTTGGTTAGATGCAGCAATAATTGTGCTTGTAAAATGTTCACTACACTGAAAATCACTGTAATTTAGTATGGTGAGGTAAAGCTATGGTCTAATTTTATATTCTTAGCTTGCCGTGAAATCTAAAGCTAAGTGGCACTAATCAAAAAATAGAGCTTTTAACGCGCTTGTGCAGCAGCAAACTTCTGGTACAA
>CAJXPG010000068.1 GCA_913057925.1 uncultured Colwellia sp.
CGTCGGCAGCGTCAGATGTGTATAAGAGACAGGTAAAGGGCACTTTGTTATCACCGGTGATATCTTTGATCGTGGTGATAAAGTGACTGAGATTTTATGGTTCTTATATGATTTAGAGCAGCAGGCGAAAAAAGCCGGGGGTGAAATACACTTAACCTTAGCCAATCATGAAGTGATGGTACTTAATGGCGATTTACGCTATTTGCATGCAAAATATGTTGAAACAGCAAAACAACTGAATAAGCCTTTTGAGCAATTATTTGGCAAAGATACAATTTTAGGTGATTGGTTACGCAGTAAACCTGTGCTGGTTAAAGTAAATGACATGCTTTTTACCCATGGCGGATTTCACCCTAGTTTAGCAACAGAAAAGCATAGTCTGTTAGAAATTAATACCGTATTTAAAAATAGCTTGGTTAAAGCTGAACTTGATAAGCCACGTGAAGGCTTGGCAAAGTTTTTACATACCACTAACGGTCCTATTTGGTATCGTGGTTATTTTGCTGCAGATCGCGGTAAAGATGGTGGTGCAACATCAACTGAAATTGACTTACTGCTTAAGCATTTTGATGTTAAGCACTTAATTGTTGGCCATACTTCACAAAAGCAAATAGAAACCCGTTATCAGGGTAGGGTTATAGCAATAGACTCAAGCATAAAGCGAGGCAAGTATGGTGAGATATTGTTTGTTGAAAATGGCAAGAAGTGGCGTGGCAGCTTAAGCGGTAAAGTGCTGCCTTTATACCACCAATAGAAACTCGGCTTTAACCAAATAGGGCCGTGTTATTGCTATCGACTCAAGTATCAAAAAGGGAAAGTACGGTGAGATACTATTTGTTGAAAATGGCAAGAAGTGGCGTGGTAGCTTAAGCGGTAAGGTGCTGCCTTTGTACCATCAATAGAAACTCGACTTTAACCAAATAAGGTAGGGTTATAGCAATAGACTCAAGCATCAAAAAGGGAAAGTACGGTGAGATACTATTTATTGAAAATGGTAAAAAGTGGCGCGGCAGCTTAAGCGGTAAGGTACTGCCGCTTTATCATCAGTAAAGTATTTAAATACAACCCGTTACGTTCCAGTGATTGCTGGCTTTATATCAGCACTAAAATTACAACGTACTATTAACAAGAACTTTAAGCATAAAAAAACCAGTACTATCGTACTGGTTTTTTTATTTATCAGACTTAATTGCTAGTCTTTAATTTCAGCGTTGTGGTAAACGTGCTGTACGTCGTCACAATCATCTAGCATAGCAATGAATTTCTCGAAGTTGGCTAGGTCTTCTTCACCTTCAACATCGATGTAGTTTTGTGGTACCCAAGAAAGCTCTTCTACTTCTAGGTCAAACTCTGGCATTGAATTAGCAAATTCAGTTTTGATTTTAAAGAACTCAGTATGTGGTGCATACACAGTAATAATGCCATCTTCCAGTTCAACGTCAGTTACGTCAATGTCAGCCATCATTAATGTTTCTAATACGGTTTCATCGTCTTCACCTTTAAAAGCAAAGATAGCTTGGTGGTCAAACATATGTGAAACAGAGCCAGAAGTACCAATTTTAGAGTTTGTTTTAGTAAAACATTGACGAACATCTTTAATAGTACGGTTACCGTTATCTGTTAAGCAATCGATAATAACCATGCAGTTACCTGGTCCATAACCTTCATAACGTGCTTCTACAAAATCTTCACCGCCAGCACCAGAAGCTTTTTTAATGGCGTTATCAATAACATGAGTAGGTACTTGATCTTTCTTTGCACGATCTATTAAACCACGTAATGCCAAGTTACCATCTGGGTCTATACCACCATTTTTAGCACAAACGTAAATTGCTTTACCGTACTTAGAGTAAACTTTTGTTTTGGCCCCTGCGGTTTTGGCCATAGATAATTTGCGGTTTTGGTAAGCTCTGCCCATCTCAATGTCTTCTTTTATGATCAAAAATATAATGCGCTAGATTCTATCAGTCGCACAGGGGCGTTGACTAGTGTTGATAACCATAAAAAAGCGATAAATTATCAATAATGCTATTTAACTAAAGCTTGCCATTTTTATTGTACTCTTCTTCATTAATGACTAATTTTCTGCTTGCTATTCGTTGAACACTTTTATACTTTAGTTGTTGGTTTTTATGAGAATTATATAAATAAATTAAAGGAAGATTATGAAAGATCATGATGAATATAAAGTGATTTATGTTACGGAAGGCGGTTGTGGTACCTTATTACTTGGCTCAAGCGGTTTACCCCTTAAAAGGTTGGAAGCTACGCTAAACCAAGAAGCAGCAGATGGTTGGCAGTTAGTTTTTCAAGTTATCGAGCAAAAACGTTTCTGGTTATTTTGGTCACGTGAAGCTGTTATTGTCACTTTAGGGCGAAGTCGTGGTTAAAAAGCTACTGCTTAAGGCGATAAATTACTATCAAAAAACAGGTGGTTCAGTTACACACTTTGCTATCTCTTGTAATTTTTCGCCAACATGCTCTCATTACACTTATCAAGCGATTGAACGTTTCGGTGTAATAAAGGGCTCAATGATGGGGATTAAGCGTATTCGGCGTTGTAATGATCCTGATTGCGTTAATATTATTTGTGAGCCAGTCCCTGAAAAAGCACCTGAAAAATAGTGAAGGAATACCACATGACAGATGAATCATTAAGACAAGAAGAAGAAAGCTTACGAGAGAGAATTGGCCATTTAACTGCTGAGCAGAAAAAGCGATACTACGCATTAGAGCTTGCTCAGGTTAAAGATCCCGACACCTATGCTGCGTTAAACTGGGCGTTTCTTGCTGGCTTGCATCACTTTTATTTAGGCAAAATTCAGCGGGGATTATTTAATCTTATCTTTATGCTCGTTGGTGGTGTATTTTATTTCAGCCAACTACTGCCTTTAGTCGGTGGCGCTATGATTGTTTCTGTTTTTTTATTTGAATTACCTCAATTATTTAATAGCCAAAAAATTATTCACCAATATAACAATGATGTAATGAAGCGTTCACTAAGCCAAGTTGATGGGTAAATTACCATTGCTTCAAACAATTACCTTAAACAGTTACCTTAAATAATTACCCTAAACAAAGACCAAAGATTGCGATGTTCAAAAAGCTTATTTTTTGTTTTGATGGCACTTGTAACGATCCTGAAGATGTAAATGACTTTCAAGATGATATTAGTATCAGTAACATTCTTAAACTCCATGCTTTATTTGGTGGTAAGTTAACGCCTCACAACGGCGAAAATAAACTTGTCCCTAAGCAGCATAGCTTTTATTACAGTGGTATTGGTAATCGAGGTAATTGGCTTTTTCGCACTATAAACGCGGCTTTTGCTCCTAAGTACGGAGAAATGGATGATATCCTCAGTGAAGCACATAGCGACTTAGCAAAACACTACCGTCACGGAGATGAAGTTTATATCTTCGGCTTTAGTCGCGGCGCAGCCATTGCGCGGATGTTCGCTGCTCACCTAACCATGACGGTAAAGTTCTTAGGGGTGTTTGATACCGTTGCTGCCACCCGTGGTTCGTTAGACTTAAACCCAAACACCTTTCCTGCTAGCGGCATAGTTTTTGAAGATGATGTGCTAGCCCCTCATATTGAACAAGCATTACATTTATTAGCCCTTGATGAGCAACGTTTATGGTTTCAGCCTACCTTGTTTAACCATGACAGCAGGGTAACTGAGGTTTGGTTTGCCGGTAGTCATAGTGATATCGGGGGCGGTTTTTATGCTGACGGACTGTCGGATATTTGTTTGCAGTTTATGATTAATCGTATTAAAGATAAGTTAACGGTTTTATCTGTAGAGCAAGTCGATTTTTCCGGGTTAAAAATCCCCAATTCAACGGAAGCCATCGCTTGGCAAGATCTGACAATAACCGCTGATGTTAAAGGTGAGTTGCATGAAAATTTTTATAGCTATGGCCGAACCCTGACCCATGCTGAGCGTAAAGTTAGAGTTAATGTCAACGAACAAGCGACTGATTATTTACCTATTATTGATATCAGTGTTGCAGATAGATTCAATCAACAAATAGGCTATCAACCCGAAGCGTTACGTAATGTAAAATATCAGCTGCTTGACGAGCAAGGTCACTTAACTGAGCCACTATATGGGATAACGGCCTTAGCACAAGCATGATTTTTAGTTGCTGTGAGGCAAAACTAAAGTCATCTTAGTTGAAATAAGTTTGTTCTAACTTGTTGATGAAACCCCTGTCTTTAAGATCTTTCAATGCTTGTTGAAAAGCAAAAGCTTTACTGGTGCTAGCTAACCGTTGTCGAGAATTGCTTGCTGAGGCAAGTAGCGTTTCAGAGTAGTTTGGATTGGAAACTGCTTGAACATGTATTGATTTCTTAGAGAAGCCCAAATACAAAGGTCTTGGTGTAAAACAGCAAGGGTGGATTTTAATGTTTTTATTTGGATGTTTTTTGAGGTGATAGCGAATGTTTGCTTCGTTGTAAAAATAAAAATCGACTCGTTTGTCGACGAGCAACTCGATAGCTGTTGCTACTGATA
The DNA here is from genome assembly GCA_913057925.1 of uncultured Colwellia sp. Classification (GTDB taxonomy): domain Bacteria; phylum Pseudomonadota; class Gammaproteobacteria; order Enterobacterales; family Alteromonadaceae; genus Colwellia. The sequence goes on from CAJXPG010000068.1 coordinate 4,520, forward strand.
AATCATGGGCTTGGCGAAGGTAAATGTTATAACCTTGGATATTGAGGTTATTGCTGCCAATCGCCGTAAGCAGTATTTTCCCTGTCATGTCACTAAGTGAGTTGATATCTGGGGTGTCTTTTTGAGAAATGGCAACAACATTACTCATGATGCCACTTTCAATGTAATGTAAATACTGTTCTCGCTCTTAGGAAAAACCCAAGCCTGGGTAAAAGTCGACTTCTCCAGCAGCTATCAATTTCAAGATACGTTTTTTTGGTGCTCTGCGAACTGTTAATGTACAGCCTATGTTTTCTAAGGCCTTTTGGTAGAGGGAAAAGTACAAACCTTGTTTACTTGGTTGCTCTTCAATAAAGGGCAGCCTAGCACTTGTTCTGTAACCCATCACCATTTCACAGCTGATGGCCGAAAAACTTATTAATGCAAACGCTAACCCTAATAATGTAAATAACCTAGCTAGTTTTTGGCGCAACTTGTTTCCTTAGGGTTGCAAGGCACTTTATCATTAATGCGCCTTGCTAAAATGGGGAGATTACATGCTTTAAAGCCAGCCTAGAACATCTTTCATTACAGACCAACGTGGCTTTATCGCTTTAGGGTTTTCACCTAAAATCCAATAGTCATAAACACTCTCTTGAAAGCCGTTCTCTTTTTTTAGCTCAAGCCAAGTATTAATGTACTGCACATAATCTAACTGACCTTTAGGTAAAACAAAAGCTACAGGCGCTCTTAGCTTCAAGCCTTTTGGCACAATCGCTGAGAAGTTTGGATACAACATCGCCCATGCCGAGCCTGCTTCAGTTGAATAAATAACGGCATCAACTCCTTCATAATTTCCTTTAAGGAATTGCCTGATATTCGTTACTTGCGTTAGCTCAGCATTAGGGAATTCTGCCTTAACTAAACCTTGATAATAGTTAGAATTACCGACACCTAAGTTTAATTTTTTCATAGCTTGTATGGTGTAAAGCTCTGAAAATTCATCACGTTTGGCATCACTGACAATTAAGCCAGCAGTATGGAAAGTGTAAGAATCAGAAAACGCGACATCTAAAGCGCGCACAGGAGTTATCGCATGTCCACCGATAGTGATATCGATACTTCCATCTGCCAGTAACTCTGCTTCATCAGCTTTATTATTAATTTTAATGAATGACAAACTGATATTAAGATCTTTAGCGAGTTGGTTGAGTAGCTCTACATCAAAGCCCACTAATTGACCATCTTTATTTTTAAAAGCATAAGGTAGGCTGGCATCATAGTAACCAACGCGCATACTTTTACGAGCAAGAATAACCTCAAGGCGAGGTTGCTGTTGTTCAAAGTAACCTAAGGGATCTAACGCTTGGTATTGTGCAATGCTTACACTGGCATTCATTGGCTTCATCGCTTCAAAGGTTTGTACACCTTCATATTTGTAGGGAATTAATGATTTAAGCGCAAAGCCTGTCGCAATCATTACACCAAAAGTTATCGCTAGATGTACCGCAATCGCTTGCATTAAACCATGCCATTTCAACTGCTTTAACACAGCCGAGGCAACCAATAAAGTTACTACAAAGCCGTTTAAAGCCGCCAAACCCGTAGCAAAACGACCTGTGACAACACTACCTAATAAATATAACTGGAACTGATCGGCAGGTAAGTCATAAAAGTCTAGTAAGAAAGGCACCGCGATGGCCATTTTACCAAAAGCGGTTAATGCCCCCATCACCACAAATGAAATATAATCATTAAAACCTAATGGCGAGCCAACATACCAAGCAGAGAAGAGGATAAAGCCTAAACCCAGTAATGAGCCGGCGCTAGGGAAACTGTATGCAGTAGGCACAAGTACATCAACGGTCGAATAAGTTTCCTCACAGTTCATATTGTGTTTAGCAAGCAATGCTTTACTGCGCTCTATTATCATAGGTAACACTACTAATACCGTACCTGTTGCAATCGCTGTTACAACCGCTTCACCCGCGGTAGACATTACTTCCCGATAGGTAAGCGGTGTTGCCCAATGAATCAGTAGTGGCAGCAGCACAAAAGCCAATAGACCTGCAGCAATAATGTATACCCATAAAAAGACTTGGAGGCGGCCTAATTCTTCAACCGCTAAAGTACCCGCCGCAGAAGCGGATATAGCAAAGATACCTAGCGGCGCTAATTTAGCGACATACGAGGCTACTTTCATTAAACTGTCGCCAATATTGGTGGTCAGTGTTAAAAAGGTTTCTTTATTTTTTACTTTTATTAACGCGACTCCCATTAATAATGAGAACAACACCACCGCAGGTACAACCGTTTCAGACAACGAAGCAAATATATTGCTCGGGATATACAGGTCTACAAAATTGAACACTGCAGGCTCTGCCACCATGCTAGTACTGAAAAATCCGGCGGTTTGCCAATTTGGGTAAGCTATAGGTAGCAGCAATAACGTAAGCATCACGGCTAGCCACATAATAAGAATAACTTTTACTGCCCGTAAACCAATACTGCCCGCCATGGTACTGTCTAACCGGCCGAGGCCTCCAATAATTGACACAAGCACATAGGGTAAAACGGTCATCTGTAATAAGCGGATGTAAATATCACCTAACACTTCTAAATTACCCGCGGGTTCACCGACAAAAATCCCCGTTAATATTCCTAAACATAATGCGGTGATAACGCGTTGAAAAGGGCTAAGTTTCTTATAAAGCTTGGCAAAGAGCATTTTTTCTCCGTGAGGATTTAGAAGATGTGAAAATTTAAAGCATTATTATCGCTGTTCTAATGACTTATTCAAGTGTTGAATAAGTTTTGAAATGTTAAGTGACTGCTTTACGTGGAATTTTTAAATAAAAACTAGTGCCGTGCTTTAGGCTACTGTGATAATAAAGCTCACTGGTAAGTGCTTTGCTCGCTTTAAATGCGAGGTAGACACCAATGCCATTGCCGTTGTTACCTTTTGATGAAATGAATAGTTGCTCGAAGCTGTTAAGGAACTCTTCCGCTATCGGGTTAATGTTATGTATTTGTAACAGTATAAATGTCGGGTAGCTTTTAGCCGTGACTGATACTTTAGAGCCTCTGGGAGCTGCTTCTATTGCGTTACGATAAAGGCAAGTGAGTATAACTTTTAGCAAGTTTTCATCACAGGTAACGGCCATATTGTAAGGGAGCTCATGGAAACACTCGATATTTTTATTGGCAGCAGCGATATCAAAAATATCAGTGACACTGGTAACGGTTTTGCTCAGTTCATTTCTTTGTTGCTTTCCCCGGTAAGATTTTTGTTCAAGCTGTTCAAAGGTATTGGCTTTATTGAACAGTAGCTCACTGACACCAAGACTGTATTTCAATTCAGACACCGTTGATTGAAACTGTCTGCTTGAGCCTAATTTTAGCTCAAGGCTCGCAATACTCTCTTTTGAGCTATCCATAACATTATGTATATCAGTTTGGATAAGGTGCTGCGCTTTAGCGTTAAGTTCATTGTATTGCAGTAAGTGATCTATCTGGCTTTGGATAACTCGCTGGTTAAAGACTATGGTGCTGTGTACTTTTAATCTAGCCAGTACAATTTCAGGCACAATGGGCTTAGTTATATAATCAACAGCGCCTAAAGACAGGCCTTTAACGACATCGTTATTTTCAGCTAATGCCGTTAAAAAAATCACCACGATGTTTTGGGTTAGTGGGTTTTCTTTAAGCTTCTTACATAAAGTTAGACCGTCAATTTCTGGCATCATAATATCAAGTAAAATAATATCTGGCGGAGAGTCAGATAAACATATTTTTAATGCAGAGTTAGCATTAGTCGCCGCTTTTACCCTGTAGTCACTTTTTATTACTTCTTTAACAATTTCAATGTTATCGACGATATCATCGACGATAAGCACACTTAGTTCGCTACTAGCTTCTTTTTTTACAAACCTTTTGGCATTAATTTTTTGAGTAATGTTTTTGGCTGAGTTTTGAATGGGTATTTTTACCGCTTTGGCGATACGCTGCTCAAATATTTGTTTGTTAAATGGTGGAACTACATATTCAGAAACACCATTGAGAACGGCTTCTTTGATGAGTGATTGCTCAATAATAGTAGAAACAATAACAAAGGGTATTTGTATGGTTTTTTCATCACTTCGCAATTTCTTTAGTAGTGATAAAGCGTTTAGTTTTGGCGCCGACCAACCACAAATGACTAGATTGATTTTTTCTGGCGCGATTAAGTTAATACATTGACTTTCACTATTGGCAACAATAACGGTTTGCATGCCCATTGCACGGAGCATAGAAACCATAATTTGCCTCATACTGGAGTTAGTATCTATAACTAAGGCATTAATATTACTGAAATTGCTTGTCATCATTTAATATTATTGTTGCTTCTTACTTACCACATAATAGACTAGACTATATTAAAAATAAAAAGGTTATCCCTAAAATAAGTGCTTATTTCTTATGAAAAAAATTATTTCTGCAGCCTACTTAATACTTATATCCTTTATTTTTAACTGTAAGACTTTTGCTGAAACACTTCCACCCCATTTAGTTGAATGGGCACACCACAACCCTGTAGTTAAAATAGGCGTTGACGCAACATTCCCTCCTTTTGATTTTGTGAATGAGCAAGGAGATACTGCCGGTGCAGGTAAACTCATCCGTCAAAAGCTGTCAGATATTCTACCCATTGATTTACAAGAAAGCTCAATCTCTGATTTTAGAAATGAATATAGCAATTTATTAGCCGGTAGTGCTGATGCAATCTCAGTTTGTGGCAATATCGATAAAAGACAAGGGGAAGTGCTATTTACTAAACCATTTATGGTAATGGTGCCTATTATCATTGTTAATAAAAATAGCTTTATCAAAAGTGAACACGATATTAACCCATCACTTAAAATTGCTTATATTAAAGGCTATGCAGATGAGGCTTTTGCAGAACAACTTTCGGTTGAAAAAATTGAAGTAAAAGATAATCTTGAAGGGTATAAAGCAATTGAATCAGGGAAGGTAGACGGTTTTATTAGTTACTTGTATCTCTATAAATACATGAAGAATAAAGGTATTTTTAACGATACCGTGCCTGTAGTGATCAGTTCGTTTGAGGGATTACCTATTGGCTTTTGTGTTAATAAAGATAAACCTGAACTAGTTGAAATGTTAAATTGGGGTATAGATCAAGTAGGCGATGAATTTATGCTTTCCATGCAAAGTCAATGGGCAAATTCTACCGTAGCACAAAAGTATGATGAACAGCTTGAGAGCAAGGAAAGGGTGAGTATCTCTAGGGTTATATTTTTCGCTTTAATCTCAATTCTGTTTGTTTTGTATTTAGCTAAACGATTTGCTAGCACCATCGCAATTAAACTTGACACTATAGGCTTCAGAATAAGTTACTTTAGTGTTTTAGCCTTTATCTTACTTCTCGCGTTTACTGCTATTCAGTTATTTTTACATAATTACAAAGCACAAATAATTACGGATCAGAAAGAGACTTTTAATATTACTCGTGATGTTACCAAAAAAACGATTGAAGGTTGGTATAAAGAGCGCGAGTTACTTGCTAATAATATAGCAAAATCTAAAGTCTTCAAATCACTAGTTGAGAACCTTGTTTCTGCCGATAAAAGTAGTAATAAGCAGCAGGTTATAGAAGCGAAACTGGCTTTGAGTGAGTACTTTTCAAAGCGACCCTATACTACCCAAAACGGAAGAGCTTATACCATAAGTGATATTCAAGGTAACTACCTTCTCAATCTTGTGCAGAGCGCAGAAGGTAAAACCTCCACTATTAAGAGCCAACGACCAATATTGTTTAATCAAGTTGTTAAAGGGCGGTCTATGTTTATTCCGCCTGTTTGGGCAAACGTGGAAATTGATGAAAACAATGGTGAATCTGATAAGGATGCTGAGATATTTATCGCAACACCTGTTCGAAGCGATGATAATGACGTTATTGCAGTTTTAGCCTTTAGGTTTGATCCTAATAGCGAGTTTTCAAAACTATTTCTTGATGGCAGGTTAGGAGAAACCTTTGAAAGTTACACAATCGATTCTAATGGTTATATGCTATCAAACAGTCGATTTAATTTAGAATTGCAACGTCAGGGTAAGGTGCCAATTGGTGAGAGTAGTGTGCTTAACGTTCGTTTACCACATCCCGATAGCAATCCTATTATCCAAGCAGCAAAATTCTACCATAATGGTCAGAATTTAAATGGATATCATAACTATAAAGGTAAAACCGTTGTTGGTCAGTGGGTTAGTTTTAAAGAGTATAACTTTACCGTCGTTAGTGAGATTGAACTTAGTGAAATGTTGGCAGAGTATGATGATGTCAGAAGTTTGCTTTATATTGGTTTAGTTATCTCAACAGCTTTAGTATTAGCACTGTCAATTTTTATTATTACCATCGCAAGGAGAGCAAATGAAATCAATCAGCGTTCCCAAGAGGATTTAGCCAGACAAGTTGAAAGCCGAACGAAACAGTTGTCAGACTCTGAACAGATCAATAAGTTGATTAATAGCTCTGTTGCCGATGGTATTTTAGGGGTGGATAAGCAAGGTAATTTTGCTTTTGCTAATGACTCAGCTTGTAAAATGCTAGGGTTTAGTGAAAGGGAAATTGTCAGCACTGATCTAATATCGATGTTCTCAGCAACTAATTCTGAGGTAAAGTGTTTTGAAGATACTTTGATATATGAAGCAATACAGAATAAAAATGTCGTTAGGGTGAGTAATGAAACGCTAATTATCAAAAATGGTAAGCAATTCTCAACAGAGTACAGTATTTCACCGGTAGATAATGATGAATCTGCACTAGCAGCAGTAATTGCCTTTCAAGATATAACTGAGCGTATTAAAGAGACAGAACGTGTAGAAAAGATTCTAGAAAACTTGCCTGTTTGTATGGTGATTATGAGTCAAGATGACAAGGTAGAGCAAATCAACCAAACTGGCGTGGATTTACTTGGTTGGCAGCGTGAAGACATTATTGGTCAGCCTGTTGATGTCTTTATTCCTGATGAGCAAGTTGCTAGCCATAAAGCATTATTGGCTAAATTTTTTAATGAAGAAATAGTTATAGACACTCAAACCATGGAGCGAGACTTTAGAGTTAAGCATAAATCAGGCGAGCTTATTGATATCCAGGCGGTATACACGCCAGTAAGATTTTATGATGGTTTATATGCTGTAGTCATGGTGCGAGATATAACCATTGAAAAACAAGCTGAACACGCGCTTATTGAAGCGAAAGAGTTAGCCGATGATGCTTCAAAATCCAAATCAGATTTCTTAGCGAATATGAGCCATGAAATTCGCACCCCGATGAATGCCATCATGGGGATGTCACATCTTGCATTAGCTTGTGACCTTGAGCGAAAACCACATAATTATGTTACGAAAGTCTATAAAGCTGCCGAATCTTTACTCGGTATTATTAATGACATCTTAGATTTTTCAAAAATTGAAGCGGGCAAGCTAGATATAGAAGCAATAGATTTTAATTTACATGATTCTTTTGCTGATTTGGCTAATATTATTAGCTTAAAAGCCGGGGAGAAAGGGCTAGAGTTATTATTTGATATTTCTCCAGATATCCCTCTTACACTCAATGGAGATCCGTTAAGGTTAAATCAAATCCTGGTTAATTTAGCCGGTAATGCGGTTAAGTTTACTGAAACAGGGCAAATTGTTATTCGCGTTAGAATAGATAAAACAGCGGCTAAAAATTCAGATGATATTGTTTTAGAGTTTTCAGTAAAAGACTCTGGTATTGGCATGAGTGAAGAGCAGCAAAAGAAACTATTTAAATCGTTTAGCCAAGCTGATAGCTCAATTACTCGAAAGTACGGTGGAACAGGCTTAGGTTTAACCATTTCCAAAAAACTAGTGGAATTAATGAATGGAGACATCTGGCTTGAAAGTAAGGAGGGGCAGGGTAGCTGCTTCTCATTCTCAGCACATTTAAAAGTATCAGCTAATAATAATGAAGATATTATTATACAGCGAAAAAGCTTTCTTGAAGGTAAACGTATTTTAATTGTTGATGATAATGAACTCGCCCTAGATGTATTGTCTTCTATATTAAGCTCATTTGGTTGTCATGTAGTTACCACCTTAAGTGGAAAGCAAGCCATTGAATTGGCGAATCAAGCAACTGTCGCCTTTGACTTTGTAATGCTTGATTGGAAAATGCCTGAGTTAGATGGTTTGGAAACTTACCAAATCATCAAGTCACAGAATAACTACCTCGATAACCAGTTCATCTTGGTGACTTCCAATGCTAGTGATATGGAAACACTTGAACAGTTAAAAAATAGCATTAGTAGCGTATTAGTTAAGCCGGTTACCTCATCGAGTGTTTTTGATGAGTTAATGCATTTAAGTGGTGAAGAAGCATTTAGCGTGACGAGAGGCATGAAGCGAGATGTTGAATTACTTAAAAATCAGCAACGTTTGCGTGGGGCAAAAATATTATTAGTTGAAGATAATGAGTTAAATCAAGAGTTAGCAATAGAGCTTTTAAAAGAATCGGGCATTGATGTTGAACTGGCTGAAAACGGTGAAATTGCAGTAGAGATGGTAAATAATAATATGTACGATGGTGTTTTAATGGACTTGCAAATGCCAGTAATGGATGGTTTTACTGCGACAGAGATTATAAGAAAGCATAATAAAAAATTACCTATTATTGCTATGACGGCGAATGCGATGGTCAGTGATAAGGAAAAAGTTATTAGCGCTGGTATGAATGCGCATATCACTAAACCTATTAACGTCAATGATATGTTTGCGACGATTGCTTCTTTTATTACCGCGTCAAAACCAGAAAACTCAATAGAGCTTAAAGCTTCAGTGGCTGCAAAACCAGCCATGGACATTGTCATCGATGATTTTACTACTATCGATGTCGAGGCGGGCCTGTCGGTTGCCAATGGTAATAAGACATTGTATGTCAAACTACTAAATCGCTTTGTAACAGGGCAAGATGACTTTGTTGAGCGCTTTAATGTATCACTAGCTAAGCAAGATGAAGAAGAAACAACTCGCTTTGCTCACACTTTAAAAGGCAGCGCCGGAAATATTGGCGCTAAATTGTTGCAACAAAGCGCGGAAATATTAGAGCAGCACTGTTCCAAAAGTGCTGATCAGGTAAGCATTGAACAGGCATTAGTGAATACTGAACTAGAACTTACCAAGGTATTGACTGAATTATCCAGTTATTTGAACAAACCAAACAAGGCTAAATCGAGCCATAAGGTCAAAGAATTTGTTTTTACTGAGCAAGCTAAAGAACAGTTAGAGCAGTTACTTGAGCTAGTTGAAGACTTTGAGACCGAAGCGTTAGAGCTTGCTGAGGAAATCATTAAGCAGCTTGAAGGTACTAAAGAGGCGAAGATTTTTGAAAAAGTCTACCAGCAAATCGAAAGTTACGAATTTAGTGAAGCAGAAGTCACTTTGAGTGATTTTATTAAAAAAATAACCATTGATTAGTTACCAATCCTCTCAGTGTAAGTGCATAAAGTTACGGAAAGATAAATGGAGAGTAGTATGTCACAAGCAAGTAATGTTTCAAATGAGCTAAAAGCTACAGTGCTAATAGTTGATGATAATTCTGACAATTTAGATGTACTAAGTGGCGTCTTACGTCCTTTCTACAAAGTTAAAGCGGCGATTAATGGCGAGTTAGCCCTTAAAGTTGCTGGCGCAAAAAATAAGCCTGATATTATTTTATTAGATATTATGATGCCGGGCATGGACGGCTATGAAGTTTGCCGCCGGTTAAAGTCTGATCCAAGTACTGCCAATATTCCTGTCGTTTTTGTCACGGCAAAATCAGAAACTAAAGACGAACAAACGGGCTTTGAATTAGGTGCAGTAGATTACATCACCAAGCCTATTAGTGTTCCTATTGTTTTAGCGAGAGTTAGCACGCAATTAGCGCTATACAACCAGCAGCGCGAACTTGAAGTGTTAGTAAAACAAAGAACTCAAGAGCTCGAAGATACCCGTTTAGAAATCATTCAACGTTTAGGTTGTGCTGCCGAATATAAAGATAATGAAACCGGTTTACATGTTATTAGAATGAGTTGGTACTCAAGGTTTCTTGCAGAGCAAATTCAAGCCAATGCAGACTGGGTAGAGCTAGTTTATAATGCCGCACCTATGCATGATATTGGAAAAATAGCTATTCCTGATAGAGTGTTATTAAAACCAGGTAAGTTAGACCAAGAAGAATGGAGAATAATGCAAACACATGTTGAATGTGGTGTGGAAATACTTGGCGAACATGATTCTGATTTACTCACCATGGCACGTGAAATAGCGCTTTATCACCATGAAAAATACGATGGTAGTGGTTACCCTAATGGTGTTTCAGGTGAAGATATTCCACTAAGTGCTCGAATTGTTGCTATTGCTGATGTTTTCGATGCCTTAACTTCAGTTCGTCCTTATAAAGCCGCTTGGCCGTTAGAAAAAGCTGTTGCCTTATTAGAAGAAGAAGCAGGAAAGCACTTTGATCCCGTTTTAGTGCCGGCGTTTATTGAGTGCCTACCAAGAGTACTTGAAATAAAAGATAAATATATGGATAGCTTTGAAGAGTAAAGCCGTTTTTTTAAACTCATCAAAACAATTAATTAATCATTTAATCCCATTACGGAAGAAGAAAATAGCATGTCAGAGTCAGTCTCAAAACAAGAAAAAACAGAAGAAGTTGCAGCAGAGCAACCAGCAAGCATTAGCGAAAAAACTCCTGAGACCACTCAAGATCCAGTGCGTAAAATAACTAAATATATTTTAGCCATCACCGCTTTAATTTTTGTTTGGTACATTATTGCTGATAGACATGCTCCCTGGTCAGATCAGGCAAGAGTTCAAGCTTATGTTATTCCCATTGTGCCTCAAGTTTCAGGGCGAGTCACTGAAGTGTTGGTTGAGCAAGACCAAGTTGTTAATGCAGGAGAAGTGTTATTTCGCATTGACCCGAGTGACTATGAGTTAGCAGTAGAAAATGCAGAAGCGGCATTAGAGCTTGCTGGACAAGAAATTGGTGCTGGCATGGCAACTGTTGTCACCGCACAAGCTCAATTGGTGGTTGCAGAAACCAATGTTGAGCATGTTAAAGCGCAGAGTGCTCGTGTATTTGAAATGGAAGCAAAAAATGTGCTTTCACATTCCGATGGTGATAAAGCGCGTGCGGCAATTAAGGCAAGTCAGGCGCAAGTTGTCAGCGCTAAAGCGAACTTAGATAAAGCAAAACAAGCACTAGGCGCAGAAGGGAATGATAACCCACGCATCCGTTCGGCAATGGCACAATTAAAAAAGGCGCAGTTAGATTTAAGTAGAACCGTCGTGCTTGCACCATCTATTGGGGGCATCACTAACTTGCAAATTGATGCTGGCTTTTTTGCGAATAAAGGTGCTGCGGCGATGACTTTTGTTGAAGGAAGTAATGCTTGGGTACAGGTTAATTTACGTGAAAATAATCTAGCGAATTTATCAGTAGGTAATGTGGTAGAGATTGCTCTGGATGTAGACCCTGGAACCATCTACCAGGGAAAAATAACCAGTATTGGTTTTGCGGTGGATACCTCCTCGAAAGGGGCTGTGGGTAGCTTAGCGACCGTTGAGTCAAAAACCGGCTGGCTTAGGGATGCGCAACGTTTTCCGGTAATTATTGCTTTTACTGATGACAAAACTAACGGCAAGCGACGTTTAGGTGGACAAGCTGACGTGCAGATTTATACCGGTGATAACTGGTTGGTCAATAGTCTTGGCTGGGCATGGATTAGAGTATTAAGCATACTTTCTTATGTCTATTAGTGCTGAAGACGCGTCTGTGAATACCGTCCCATCTTTGTTTGACGATCTTAAAACAATGCGAGTGCTACGCTTTGCTTTTGGTGTCACCTTGGCTTGCGCGTTAGCTTATGGCATTAATTGGCCATTAGCGTTTTTAATGCCGGTATTTACCGCGATGATTTTGGCTATGCCATTACCAAAGCCTTCGGTAAAAGCAAGCTTAAACAATATGATGAGTACCTTGATGGCCTTTGTTATAGGGCTGTCTTTTTCCCTTTTCTTTTTGCAATACCCTATTGCTTATTTACTCGTGCTCGCCTTAGTGCTGTTTCATTTATATTATTATTTAAACCGCGGCGGCTCTTTTTGGTTTACCTTGATGACCATGATTGCCATCTTAGTACTACCAATGATTGCCAATACTCATGAAGGTTTAGCGATGAGTTTTTCTGCGGGGTTTGTCTATTCTAGCTGGCTCACCATTGGTATGTTGTGGTTAGCGCACTTTGTTTTTCCAGACCCGCAGTTCACGCAATTCCCTGTTAAACCTAAGTATAAAAATATTTATTCAAAGGTAGCAGCGCAACTGGCATTAAAAAGTACTTTGGTGACTTTCCCTATAGCGGCTGTATTCATCACTTATAGCTTAAGTGACTATTTATTGGTAATGATTTTCTCTGCCATTTTTATTCTAAAACCGGATTTAACCCAAGGTAAAGAGGCGGGTAGGAATTCATTAATATCAACATTGTTGGGTGGTGTTTTTGCTTGGCTATTTTATTGGCTAATTGTCGCTGTTCCGCAGTTTTATTTTTATTTGACGCTGTTATTTGCCACGACGCTATTTTTTGGGCGGCATATTTTTTCAGGTAGTAGCATGTCGAAATATTATAGCTCTGGATTTATTGCTTTATTGGTGATTATTAACAGCGCAATGGCTGCTGATTCAAATTTCAATGCTATTTTAGCGCAGCGAATTTTGCTGATATCAAGCGCAATAATCTATATTGTTTGCGCATTAAAAGTACTTGAGCGTTTTGTTTTTAAAGTAAGCCGTTAAAAGGATAATATTGAAAAGTGAAAAGGCGCTTGATAGCGCCTTTTTTCGTTTTAGTACTGCTTTTTAATGCTGAAGTGGTTGCCAATTTTTATCATCAAAATATTTTGGGTATAACTGTAAGGTTTTGATGATGGTAACTGCGCCAGCCCGTTGTTCGGTGCTTGCTCTCATTTGTTCTTTCCCTTCAATAACCTTGAATAGCAACACATGTAACTGCGCATCTGCATCCTTTGACAGTTTACAATTTTCAAATAAATAGGTTAAATGCATATCTATTTCGGCTGCGAGCGCTTTATATTGGTCTGGTTCAAAGGTCTTATCATGGATAGCCGAGACCTTGCTTTGCATTGATTGCTTTATGCGGCTCATGCCTTCATGCAAACTATTATCTATTTGCCATTTTTTGCCCTCATTTAGCAGATTGTCAGTTTGAGGGGGGATATCATGATTATGTTCGCTAGCTAAGCTCGTTGAAAGCATAAAAACACTGGTGAATACTATCACTATTGTTTGCTGGGTTAAAAATCGCATATGGCTTCCTTGTTATGTGAATTACTTCAGTTCAATCTTACTAGTATAACTATAAATCCAAACGGTTATATGATCCCACCGAGGTTAGTATAATTTTTGTTAATCAAGTGACTAAACACTAAGATGGTTGCTTTTTAGCTCTTTTATACTGATACATACGCTCATCGGCGAGTGTTAGACACTCAGATTGACAATTCGCCTCATTACTTGCTGCAATACCATAACTTATCCCTGCATCAGACCAATTTTTGCGCAGCTCACTTTCACAGGTAGTAATGAGTTTCGGCACTTTCTTGGTTAAAGTTTCGATACTTTTTAACTGTTTTGCTTCAAACAACCAGACAAATTCATCACCACCGGTTCTATATACAGTAGCGTACTTTCTTACGGTGTCGCTCATTAGTGCCGCACCTGTTTTTAGAAAGGTATCGCCTTGCTTGTGTCCTAATTGGTCATTGATTAACTTCAGACCGTCAAAATCAATGAACACAACAACAAAGTGGTGATTAATTTCTTCAAGCTTTTCATTCAACGCATAACGGTTACCAATACTGGTCATAGGATCAATGCGAGCCAAGTAAAAGTTACGATTATAATCTCGTTGCTTAATATGAAGCCACTCAGCAAGCGACAAAGAGATACAAATACAGTCAATCGCTAGCGCGGTTAAAACAAGTAACTCTGGATAGATGATACTGTCGAAAAGCTCGGTATGAGTGAGCATGTAATAACTAAGGGTTAACGCATAAAGTAAGTTACCCGTAAGGTAGTACTTGGCTCTAAAGTCATGCTGTTTCAGCATCATAAAGCCAATGGTGACACTCAGAGGTAGCCAGATTATCGCGACAATATGCGAAATTAAATAGGCAATAGGAAAGCTGATTACAGGCATAAATATTGTAATCACTAAGCATATTTTTGTAATGGTATTGAGTAATGATGCTAGTTTGGGGAAATCTAGTTCACAATTAAAAAGCTGCTTAGTGAACTGGCAAGCAAATGCTTTTGCCAGTGGAAAAAGTAAATAGCCAGAAAAGGTGGTATTAAATAGCGTTATCGAGAATATATCGTCGACTAATCCAGCAGCAGCAGCCCAACCAACGCCCATCAAACCAATGTAGGCTGCACAAGTTAAAGTGATTTTTTGCCGAGTTCTAAAGTAAATAATGATAGCGAAAAGTGCGAGGGTCAGCATTACCCCTACAGCAAAGTAAGTAACAATATTATTGATAAACTGATGACGATAAAAAGCACTTTCACTGAAGACTTTGAGATCAAGAGGGTAGGTATATTGCTCTGCTTCAATATAAATCCACAAGGTCCCTTGCTCAAACGGCTTAGCGGTTAAGCTAAAAGCCTGAGAGTGCATAAGGATAGGGATGTTTTGATCGTTAAATTGAGAAAAGTCAGCAAGCTTAATAACATTACCATCACTTTGCTGCCAAAATGCTATGCCTTTATCAACAAAATTGGTATGTGGGTTAATATACCAAGTACTGGTTAAGTATTTCGTATTGCGCAGTGGGATTTTTGCTAAATATGCACCTGAGCTACCAAGGATAGATTTATTGATAGCTGTAGATTGTGGGAGTAATTGCTGTATTGCGGCAAAGTTTAGTGGTGCTTGGTGATTATCAAGCGCTCGCCAAATGAGCATTTCATCGATATATTGAACTTTTTGATCTGTTAATTCAAAAGGGGTTGAGCTTGCAGGTAATTGACTGCTCGAATTTTCAGCCACAGCTTGACCACTGATTAGAATTAAGCAGTAGAGTAACAGCTGAATATAAATAGACGCTACAGGCACAAGTTTTAACTTAAGTTAGCTAGGTTTATAAAAATCATAATACTATATCGACGAAAAGAATAAACTTAAAAGATTGTACTAGACATTGTTTACTTGAAGTGGCTGGGTATATATGGTTTTTCTCCATAACTAGTAAAATGTGATCCTAAATTGGATAGCGCAACGTATATAACAATAATTTCAAAGGACAAACTGATGAAGTACTGGCCACTTATTCTGCCACTTCTCGCTACGACGACACCCTTATTCGCTAATGAAAACCGAGGTGATGCTCGTGAAAGAGTTGAGCCCATGGGGTACCTTTATGGTTTTGGTTTAGGTGTTAGCCAAGAAATATATAAAGGCTATGATTATCGCGTTATCCCATTACCCATTTTAGGCTATCGAGGCGAAAACTTTAGAGTACTAGGGCCATTTGTTAGCTACGACGCGCTGCAGTTAGGTGATGTTGAAGTGGAATTAAAAATATCTCCAAGGTTTCAAGGCTTTGATGAAACTGATAGTGAAATTTTCACTAATATGGATAAACGTAAGTTTTCAATGGATGCAGGCGTAGGCTTTACCTATGAGCGCAATAACTGGAAACTTGGCTTTTCGAGTATGTTTGATATCTTAAGTAATTCAAAAGGTTTCGAGACTAGCGCTAATATTTCTAGAGTCT
Organism: uncultured Colwellia sp.; assembly: GCA_913057925.1. Lineage (GTDB taxonomy): Bacteria > Pseudomonadota > Gammaproteobacteria > Enterobacterales > Alteromonadaceae > Colwellia. The sequence continues at coordinate 20,366 of CAJXPG010000068.1, forward strand.
TTCGACAAGGGCCGATATTTATTGAACCGAGTGTTCGTGTCAGTTACCTAGATGAAAACCATGTTGATTATTATTATGGTGTTAAACCTTATGAAGTGAATGAATTGACTTACCACTATCAAGGTAGCCCCGCCGTTAATACCAGTTTAGGCTTGTCCGTAGGTACCCCTATTTTACTTGGTGGTTTTACGCAAGTAGCAATCGACTACACCTTATATGATAGTGCCATCACCAATAGTCCATTAGTCGAAGACAGTCATAACCTAAATATGAGATTGTTATTTAGTAAGTTTTTTTAAAGGCAGTGAGCAACACATTTTCAATGTTGCTCTTTAATCACTTACAAAGGCAGTGAGTAACTGATTGATATGGCTATTGGTCGCTTTTCTAAGGTTTCTTAAGTTTTGCTGAGTGTTTAGGGAAAATAAGGCTGTTAGTGTCAAACCCCAACGCTTTTGATACTTTTATAAAGTTATCAATTACGGCTTTATCCGGATTTGGCGTTCTTGAAAGTAGCCACAGGTATGAGGTATTAGGCCCTGCAACAAACGAGTGCTGATATTGCTCGTCAAGGTTGAATATGACGTAGGAGCCATAAAAAGGCCCAAAAAAAGACACCTTGAGAAAACCTATATCTGCACTTTCAACAAACTTTGCTTTTCCTATGGCTTCATCCCACACTTTATCTTCAGTTGAGTAACCTCGATTGGTGACTTGAACGTGCCCCTCTGGCATAAGTTGATAATCTGCGGTTACTTGCTCTAAGCCTCGTTCAAATGAATGATCAAGGCGGGCAATTTCATACCACTTACCTTGATACTTACTTAGTTTAAAGTTCTCTACTGGTGTAACGCCTTCTGGTACAGTTGTACATGCGGACAATAACAAGCCTACCAGCGTAGTAAAAATAACTTTAAATATGGTTACTTTAAACATATTTAATTTATACATAACTAGCTCACTTTCGAGCAAGTAAGTGTACGGTACTGGTTGAGCGTTCTAAAAAAGCGCCCTCACAGTAGGCAAAGTAATACAGCCATAAGCGCTTAAACTCTTCATCGTAACCAAAGTTTGTTAGTTCTGACCAAGAATTTAGAAAGGCAGTGCGCCAATCTGCCAGTGTTTTGGCGTAATCTAAGCCGATATCATCAATAGACTCAACCACGAGTTCAGAGTGCTTAGTTAAGTGATCAGACAACACTGAGATTGAGGGTAGAAAACCGCCGGGGAAAATATAACGCTGAATAAAATCAACATTGTTTTTATAATAGTCAAAACGTTGGTCCGCAATGGTGATTGATTGGATTAACATTTTCCCACCCGGTTTTAAGCAGCGATTACACACTTCAAAAAAGCTCGGTAAATATTCATAACCAACGGCTTCGATCATTTCAATCGACACTAATTTATCAAACTGACCTTGTAAATCGCGGTAGTCATCTTTTAATAAGGTAATTTGTTGGTCTAGACCGGCGGCGGTTACTTTCGCTTGAGCAAAATCATATTGCGCATCTGAAATGGTGGTGGTGGTAACTTTACAGCCATAATGTTGTGCGGCATAAATCGCTAACCCGCCCCAGCCGGTGCCAATTTCAAGCAAATGATCATCTGCGGTTAAGTTGAGCCTTTCACAGATTGTTTTCAACTTATGTTGTTGCGCCTGTGCCAAAGTAGCCTCTGGTGAAGGGTAGATTGCCGAGGAATACATCATACTGTCATCTAGAAAACGCGTATAAAGTTCATTACCTAAATCATAATGGGCGAGAATGTTTCTTTTGGAACCCGATTGGTTATTACGATTTTGCCAATGGAAGAATTGGTTTTTAAGTTTATTTAGCCAGGCGCCTTTTTTTTCTAATTGGTCGGTTTGTTGCTGCGCTTTAGCGAAAATACGGATAACAGCGGTTAAATCTGGGCTAGTCCATTTCCCTTCAATAAAAGATTCAGCCGCACCAATACTGCCACCGCGAACGAAGTCTTTGTAGACACTATTATCATGGATGATAATTTTTCCAGAGATTTGGCTTTTGACGGTTTCATTGGGGAAGAAACTATGTTCAGTACCTTCAACGACTTCTAAAACACCATAATTAATTTTTGAAAATACCGATAAAACTAACTTACGACAGTGACTCTCAAACCAAGTCATTTTATTTTTTATGATGATGGGGGCAACGTTTTCCATGCTTAACTCCGCTTCTTATCTGCTAAGGTTTGGTATCCAATAAAGGGAATGCGTTTCACAAATAACTTTACTGCTTGCCAATAAATACTGGCGATTATTTTCATTGTCATGACAGGTAAACTGCACCATGTTTTGAAAATATTCTTTGCTGTTAAGGGTTTAGCTTGCATAGCTAGCCCTGCGGCAAAAACTTTGTTCATATCACCGTGAGTCTTATGGTTTTCTATATCAATAAGCAATGTTTTATCTGTTTCTGGCGGTTTTACCCGCCAGTGATAACGCATATTTAAGTCCATAAAAGGGGAAACTTGAAATTCTTTCTCGCAAATATGTTTTTGTTTGATATCAACCAAATAATAATGTCTTTCATGCCATGGGGTATTACTTACCTCAACTAACATTTGTTGACAGTCATCATTGTGGTTATAACAAAAGTAAAAATTTGCCGGACTAAAGTAAATTCCAAAGCACCTTACTTGCACTAACATGGTGATACGAGATATATCGTCACTACCACCAAGTTGTTGAACTTTATCTGTTATACGAGCAGTTAAGGTGTTTGGTTCACTATGATGTGAGTTTTTCGAGTCATTGTCGGACCTTAGGTAATCTTTTGCATTAAACCATAGCGGCTTAAAACGCGAAAAGCCAAAAACGCCCGTTGCCCCTTGTAGTTTATCCATTTGCTCAACATCTAACGCCAGCATAAATAATTTATAATTAAAGCTATGCTGCTTAGGTGAGAATCGTTGATGATAAACCTTACCGGTATATATCTGATTAACGGGTTTATTACTCATAAGATTTGTTAGTCTTTTTTTGCAACATTGAGGAAACAATCAAAGCGCTCAGCCACTTCAACGGCGCTTCTTACGCCATCTTCATGAAAACCATTGTGCCAATATGCGCCTGCAAAGTGGGTATGTTGTTGGCCACAAATTAATGCCCTTTGCTGCTGAGCCTGAGATGATTTAAGCGAAAATACAGGGTGATGGTAAGTAAATTCTCGCAAAATTTTATCTGAGTTTATTGCCTCTTTTTGATTAAGTGTAACGCAAAAAGTATGTTCTGTTTCAAGACCTTGTAAAATATTCATGTTGTAAGTGACACTGGCGTCAGCTTGTTTGTTTTCACTTAATTGATAATTCCAACTCGCCCAAGCTTTTTTCCGTTTGGGCAACATAT
>CAJXPG010000069.1 GCA_913057925.1 uncultured Colwellia sp.
GTCAGTAAACTTACAAGCTGATTTAAATAGCCATCAAGGTAACTTTTTCTTGATGGCTCACCAGTAACTTCAATCCCCTAGTCTTTCGTAAAATCTAAAGTTGTCGACGCTTTAAAGAATAACTTTTGTTTAGAAGATACTTAAGCTTTAGGCACAACTTTCACCCCATTTTTTTTACAATCGCTTTAAGTTTAACTTGCGGTCTTTTAGTTGCTTCAACTATAGGTTCTACTTTCGCTAACAGGAAAAAGATGGTTCAAAGCAGATATAAAGCACTCCTTTTGCTGAAGCGATACTTGCATTGCAAAAATTAGCAACAAGGTTATTATAAATTTATTGTTGACTGGGTAATTAAGCTTTCTCATGGTGTTAAAAAAATTAACTAATACTATGAAATGTTGCTATAAAATAATGAAAGTTATTTTTTTTTGTTTTTTAACTGATAAATAACACTTTTATATTATAAATTGTCTTATACTAAGGGCTAATTAAGTTCAAAATTTATATATTTTGTATGAACAAAAGATAAATTTAACTTTTCTGATTCCCTAATCATTCCAAATTAAGGATTAATTGGTTCTATGAATGACAGTACTGTTGCCCAAAAGCAGCTAGTTGCACTAAAGAGAAAGCTTGAAACCGCCATTGAATCACGTAGCTCGCTAGAAGATGATTTTAACCTGCAATCAAGCATGCTCATTCAGTTTATTGGCAAGTTAACACTCATTTCTAAAGGTGTTGATCTTGAGCTTGATAATCGCTTAGCCCAATTAAGAACTCTATTTACCAAATCAGCGCCTATTTCTGAGATTGAAGCTAAAATTGTAGTAATCTCAAAATTACTGCAGCAACACAGCATTACCAATGAAAGAAACATTTCTCACATGCATGAACAATTTAATCAAGCAGGTGAGAGTTTACAGCGAATCAACGGTCTTCCAGATAACTTACGTAGAGAGTTACGCGCTTTATTAACCGAAACCAAAGAAAGTAAAGACGCTTTAATTCAATACATCCCTTTATTGAGCCAACTGTTATCCCTGTATGATCACGCACTTAAAGCCAGTAACCAGCCACCTAAGCAAGGAATACTGCAAGCTCCTGCTGTTACTCCCACTAAGAACACACAACAAATTAGCACTGATACCGTTGTTCTTGATAATGAATTTATAGAAAAAATATCAGCTTCTTTGAGTGAATTACCACTATCAAAAACACACGTAAATGACTTATTAGCCATTAAAAAGAAGTTAATGGCTGATAAGTCAAGTGATGAAGTGCTGCAGCATGTGGTGGATATTTTTGATGTAATCGTTGCTGATTTTAAAGATGAGCAAAATAGTGCCAAGCATTTTTTAACTAATTTAAGTGCTGCCCTAACCACGGTGCAAAGCGCAGTTAAAGGTACAATAATAGCTCAAAAGAGTTCACACAAAACCAATGAATTAATCAACAAAAAACTACAAAGTCAACTTGTTGATATGACAGGTACCGTTGAAAAAGCGTTATCATTAAACCAAGTAAAAGAAGATATTAATGATAAGCTGCAGTTTATTGCTAAGACTTTAGAACAGAAAACAAAATTTGAGCAACAGAATAATCAGCAGTTATCTGAAAAACTTAATGAAATGTCTTCTAAAGTAGAAAATTTAGAAAAACAAAGTAAAATATTTGAAGAAAAGCTTGCTGAGCAACAAAGTAAAAGCATGCAAGATGCACTAACAAAGCTTGCTAACAGAGCCGCTTTTGATGATTATTTTGCTAAAGCCATGGTACGGTTTCATCATAAGCCATTTCAACTTGCGCTTGTTGTGCTAGATATTGACGACTTTAAACAAATTAATGACACCTACGGTCATACCGCAGGTGATAAGACACTGCAAGTAATCGCTAACACAGTACAAAAGTGCGTAAGCAAAGATGTCTTTGTCGGCCGTTACGGCGGTGAAGAGTTTGTATTAATTTACTCTAAAGTTGATGAAAAACCTTTAATTACAGAGTTGAACTCCCTCAACAAATATATTGCCCGTTTACCTTTTAAATTTAAAAATAATAAAGTGAGTATCACTCTTTCTATTGGTGCGACTCATATTAAAGATGACGACAATATTCACATCGCTTTTGAACGAGCAGATCAGGCGATGTACCAAGCAAAAAAACAAGGTAAGAATCAAGTTGTTTACATTGAATAAACGCTAAAAGTTAATCACATTACCACTGCAAAACCTCATCAATATGCAACTAACTTATTTTCTGGTTTGAATGTAAGTATTTAAGGAGTGAGTTATGCAAACTCAAATAAACCCTGTTGGAAACATGAATCTACTTTCACAAGTAGAGGTTGATCAATTACAGCAATCGGCAAGCAGCCAACTATATAGACTATATAGAAACTGTTCTCTTGCTGTCCTTAATGCAGGCTCTAACACTGATGATGCCGAAGAAATTTATCAAAAGCATCTATCGTTTGAAATCAAAGTATTAAGACGAGAGCGTGGTGTTAAAATTGATCTTACCAATCCTCCCCAAGATGCTTTTGTTGATGACAAAATAATTAGAGGGATCAGAGAGCACCTTTCTGCTGTTTTACGCGATATTCTCTTCCTGCACAGTCGTTATAGAGAAATGCCAACCTCTTCTGAAGGTATTACTGACGCAACCTTTGATATTTTAAGAAATGCTAACGCAATATTACCTGAAACCGAGCCTAACTTAATTACTTGCTGGGGCGGTCATTCAATTAAGCATGACGAATATAAATATACTAAAGATGTTGGTTATCAACTCGGTTTGCGCGGTTTTAACATTTGTACCGGTTGTGGCCCTGGAGCGATGAAAGGTCCAATGAAAGGTGCAACTATTGGTCATGCAAAACAACGCAATAAGGAAGGTCGCTACATTGGTCTAACAGAGCCAAGTATCATTGCTGCTGAGCCACCAAACCCTATCGTTAATGAATTAGTCATCATGCCTGATATTGAAAAACGACTGGAAGCATTTGTGCGCATGTCACACGGTATTATCATTTTTCCAGGAGGTGCTGGCACTTCAGAAGAGTTGCTTTATATCTTAGGTATTATGCTAAATGAAAAAAACGTAGAACAGCAATTACCCATTATTCTGACGGGTCCTAAAAGTGCTGAGAATTACTTTAATGAAATCGATGCTTTTATTGGTGCAACTTTAGGGGAGAAAGCACAGTCTTTATACCAAATAGTGGTTGATGATCCAGTCAAGGTTGCTCAAGTAATGAAGAAAGGTCTAGAACAGGTCATTTCACATAGAAAAGCAACAGGCGATGCTTATCATTTTAATTGGTCATTGATAATCGAGGATGATTTTAAACACCCCTTTGAACCAACACATGAAAATATGGCGAATTTGAACATAAACTACGACCTTGAAACAGCTGAACTTGCAGCGAATTTACGCCGAGTTTTTTCAGGCATTGTTGCGGGGAATGTTAAATCTGGTGGCATTAAAGCTATTCGAGAGCATGGGCCTTTTAAAATATCTGGTGATAAAAAAATAATGGCCTTAATGGACAAACTACTCGCATCATTTGTTTCACAACAACGAATGAAATTACCTGGTAGCGCTTATGTTCCGTGTTATCAAGTCATTGAGGGTTAAAGCTTGTCAGCCCACTTAGTTTTAATTGATGCTTTAAATTTAATACGACGAATTTACGCAGTACAAGAGCGACCATTTAAGCAAATAAAATTGCAAAATGATGAACAGTTATCTCCGAGTACTCAAAAGCAGGTATTGTTTAACACTCAGCAAGGTTGCGTTAATGCCCTTGCAAAAATAATTGAACAACACCAGCCAACACATGCGCTAGCTGTTTTTGATAGTCAGCATCCTGGCTGGCGTCATGAATTATTTGAAGGCTATAAAAAAGGCAGAAAGAAAATGCCTGACTACCTTGCAAGTAAGCTGGTGGATATCCAAGATGCTTTTATGGAACAAGGGGTTGACTCATTAACATCTGATGAAGATGAAGCCGACGATCTTATCGCTACTTTGGCGGTTAAGATGGCATTACATGGTCAAAAAGTAACAATCATTTCTACCGACAAAGGCTTTTTATCGCTACTAAGTCCACATATTCATATCTACGATTATTTCAATCGACGCTATTTAGACGAAGATCATGTACGCAGTAAATTCGATGTAAAATCTAACCAACTCGTAGATTTTTGGACACTAACCGGTGATAACACCAATAAGATAGAAGGTGTCCCGGGTATCGGACAAGTCAATGCCGCAAAACTTTTAAATCAATATGGTTCATTAAAAGCCATTCTTAAGGCTCCAGATTTAAAAACATCTCTTAATGAAAAGTTACTAGAAAGCGACGCGCAAATAGATTTAGCAAGAAAGCTACTCACATTAAAACAAGATATTCCCCTCGGATTTAATCTAAAAGATATCCGCTTAACAACATCTTCACCTATTGCGGTAAATAGTGATAATATAATTCCCATTATTGCTGATAGAAATTAATTCCAAAAAGACAAAATATTATGAACAAAAAAGTATTCGGCCGCATTCTTTTAGCCTTAGCAGTTTATGCCATTTTTGTAGGTTTAGTTGTCACTTTTTACGATGACAGCCCAGATCAAATGAAATGGAATGATAGAGAAGCTTATAATAGACAATTTATCGCTAAAATAAAGTTAGACAACTTCACTTTTGATCAAGCACTAAAGGATCTTGGTAGCCCTGATATTACTGAAGCTAGAACGGTTGATGAAGTCTATTACCAAGTGATGTTCTATCGCACTCAACATGTAAAATCAGATGGTATAACCACGCAAGATGAATGTACCTTTCTACTCTTTGTTAATGGCATGCTTAAAGAAATAGGGCTTGGCAACAACTACCCAGAGCAATGGGGTATCATTAAAAATCACCTTATCGTGGGTAAAAACCTTCCTAGTATAGACTAAAGTCAGATTGATACTAAACCAGTAAGCCTCTAGTATCTTTTGTAAAGTTGCTAATACCCACAGCCACATAGGTTTTGATGGTGTTAGTAAAAGCTTTCAAGCTCGCATACATACCATTGCCATGATATAAAGTGCATCAATAAAGTACTGAGCAGACCACTTGGTTTCTCAGCTTTACTGAGTACATTTTCCTCAGCAATGCATTACTCAACAAATTCAATGTATGCCGTTGTTTTATTAATAAAAATTTAACGACATATTATTCAAAAGTATTATGACAAGGTGAAATCAATGACTAAACAAACCATCACGGTAATTCCTGGCGACGGTATCGGACCGAGTATTATCGAAGCAACAATTAAAGTGTTAGACAAAGCAGGTTGTAACTTTGATTACGAGTATGCCGATGCTGGCTTAACAGCACTAGAAAAGCATGGTGAATTAGTACCGGAAGAAACCATCAAACTTATAGAGAAAAACAAAGTCACGCTTAAAGGCCCTTTAACAACCCCAGTAGGTGAAGGTTTTACTTCTATTAATGTGACCTTACGCAAGCAATTCAAACTATACGCTAATTTACGTCCCGTATTGTCATTCAAAGGCACTAAGGCACGTTACGAAAACATCGATATTTTAACGGTACGTGAAAATACTCAAGGTATGTATTCTGGTGCCGGTCAAGTAACTTCTGAAGATGGTAGCGAAGCACAAGCAATGAGTATCGTTACTCGTGAAGGCGCTGAGAAAATCCTTACTTTTGCTTATGAAACAGCTAAAAAAGAAGGGCGTAAAAAAGTAACGGCAGTTCACAAAGCTAACATTCTTAAAACAACTTCAGGTTTATTCTTAAAAGTAGCGAGAGAAGTGGCCGAGCGTTATCCTGAGATTGAATCAACTGAAATGATTGTTGATAATTGTTGTATGCAACTAGTCATGAACCCTGAACAGTTTGATGTCATTGTTACCACAAACCTTTTTGGTGATATTTTATCTGATTTATGTGCAGGTTTAGTTGGTGGTTTAGGTATGGCTCCTGGCGCAAATATTGGTGAAGAATGTGCAATATTTGAAGCCGTTCATGGTAGTGCGCCTGATATTGCCGGTAAGAACTTAGCCAACCCGACGTCAGTAATACTTGCAGCAATCCAAATGCTTGAGTATCTAGACATGGGTGATAAAGCAGAGAAAATCAGAGCGGCTATTACTGATGTTATCGCTACAGGTGATAGAACGACCGGAGATCTTGGTGGTACACATGGTACGACAGACTTCACCGAAGCACTACTTGATAGACTTTAATCTAAAAAAGTAGCCTGTTAAAACTAAGAAGCCCTCAAGTGCTAATCGCGCTTGAGGGCTTTTTTGATTTATAACTGTCCGCTTATTTCAGCGCCAAACATTAGCTGTTATGAACCATTAACCAAGGGGCTTGGTGAAAGTAAGCGTGCATGTACGGTAACTTCTTCACGATCATAATATAAATGTTTTGCAAATAGCTCATATTTAACATTAAGTTCACTAAACGCGTCTTTGATACTTTGTAAGTCCTCGTTAACCTGTTGATATCGACCTTTCATAGGTAGTTTCAAGTTAAACATCGCTTCTTTACAATAGCCGTTTAAAAGCCATTCACTCATTAGTTTGGCAACACGTTGAGGCTTTTCAATCATATCGCAAACAAGCCAATAAACATTTTGTTTCGTTGGAGTGTATTTAAAACCATCCATCATTTTATGTTTAACTTGTCCTGTCTCCATTAAAGACTCTGCCATAGGACCATTATCAATAGCGGTTACCATCATACCACGACGAACTAACTGATAAGTCCAACCACCAGGCGCCGAGCCTAAATCAACAGCATTCATGCCTGAAGTTAAGCGTTCATCCCACTCATCGCGTGGGATAAAGTAAAGAAAGGCTTCATCTAGCTTTAACGTTGAGCGACTAGGCGCAGCACTTGGGAATTTCAATCGAGGGATACCCATAACGTGCGGAGAGCTATTGCGAACTAAAGAAAAACCTAAGATGACTTCTTGGCCACTTAAAAAAAGTGCATGTAAAATGGCGCCATCTGGATCAGCTGCTGCATTTTTATTTTGCTGAGTTAACACCTGATTTTTACGTAATGCTTGTCTTAGCGGCACAGATAATTTACGACAGAACTTACTTAGTGCCTTACCATCATTATCGTCTGCCATTTCCATACGTAAATCCGTATACTGCCACTCATTACCTAAGGCTTCAGTGATGGCTTCAACACGGTTGTAATCTGGTAATTCAATTTTATCAGTTACGGTAACAAACCACTGACGAGCGAAAATAAGACGCTTTAATGGCAACTTATTCATTAATACTTCGCCATGTTCACTTTGATGTAAATGAAAAAAAACAATACCTTGGTTTTTCTTTAGCTCTAAATAGCCATACATCTCGTTCCAAGCAGCTTTTTCTTGAATTTCAGCACCACACTCTTTTTCAAAGCCTGGGCGACAGAATAATACAATGGAGGTCATACGATTTTACCTTAAATACCTGCAGTTTTATTATCATTGAAACCACAGATTAATTACACTACATAGTTGTAGTTAAAAAATATTTTTACTTTCTATTGCGACTAAAAGCCAGCCTATCGATAAAGCAACACCGCCTATAGGAGTTAACTTAGCCATCAAGCCAATATCAAAAAATGCCTTTAGGTAGATTATGCCGCTAAAGCAGAAGATACCAAAAATAAAGACAATACACGCACTCAACAGTACTTTAGGCCGAGCGACATTTTTTAGCCAGGCTACACAAGCTAATAACGCAAGTGTATGAAATAGTTGATATTGCTGAGCGGTCGATAAACTTGTTTGAACATTTATCGGTAAAGCCTTACCGCCGTGGGCTAGCCAAGCGCCGAATAGTACAGAAAAACAGCCACTGATACCAACAAAAATCACTATCACTTTAAGTAAAGCTCGAAAACTATTCTCTGACGTTACAGGTACTTCATCGGGGTTATCTAAATGCATAAAATACTTCACCAGTCCTTGTTAAAGATGTTTATCAATAAATAAAGAAATCTGCTCTGCTGCTTTGGATAAATGTTGTTCATAGGTAAAACCCGATTTCACTCTTGGTTTTAAACTATGATCACCGTCCTCTAAAAAGACACACTGACAGAGATCAGATAACGAGTATTCATCAATTTCAGCTTTACTCCCTAATGTGTCACGCTCGCCTTGCACAATGAGTACAGGTTTAGTTGCCAACTGTAATGGCGCTAATCGCAATTTCTCCGGCTTTTTCGCAGGATGAAACGGGTAACCTAGACAGAATACACCGTTAATGCTTGAAGCATGCTCAAAGTCAAGCCCCTGCTCTTTCGACAATAATGACGCTGCTGCACGAGATCCCATTGATTTTCCACCAATAAACAAAGGCAAAGAATCCGCTTCATCTTGCGTTTGCACGTACTCAATCACTTGCTGATAACAGTCGAGTAATTTTGGCATCCTATCTGGCGGGTACTTTTTACCAAGGAGCGCTCTTTTGTCCATATATGGAAAGTTGAAGCGTAATACATTAATGTTACGGCCGTTGAGTAACTTAGTTATTTCATCCATGAATTCGTGTGTCATATTTGCGCCTGCGCCATGAGCAAAAATAACTTGTGCTTTAGCCCCTGTGACAACGTTAGCTAATATACTGACTTGATTTTCATTATGAGTAATTGTTTGTGTTGACATTAACTTATCTGTCCGTCTGTTATTTGTTCTTGCTCGGCTTCAATCATATCCAGCATCCACTCTCTAAAAGCGGCAATTTTTCCATTGTCCTTTTGGTTTTCTCGACAAACAATAAAGTAAGCATTCTTACTCACTAACACGTCATTAAAGGGGCAAACTAGACGACCAGAGTCAATATCAGGTTTTGCTAGCACACTATAGGCTAATGCCACGCCCTGTCCATGAAGTGCTGCTTGCAATACCATAGCTGAATGGCTGAATATTGGGCCATGATTAACATTACCGCCTTTCACACCCACTTGTTTAAACCAGCGCTTCCAATCTTTCCTTGAGGTATCATGTAAAAGCGTATGCTCCGATAAATCATCAATAGACAAAAGTGCAGGCTTACCATTTGCAGCGTTTTCTTGAATGAGTAATGGGGAACATACTGGGATTAGATACTCTGTGTGTAATTTGTCCGCATGAATATTCGGCCAACGACCTCTACCATAATAAATGGCGACATCCACATCCTCAGTTAATGAGTTTTCAGCTTGGTCAACCGCTTTAATCCTAACATCAATATCGCCATGCAAAGCATTAAATGCCGTTAACCTTGGCACTAGCCATTGGATGGCAAAGCTTGCTTGTGCGCTAACCGTTATCGCCCCCTTAGCTCCTCTAGCCAATAACCGCTCTGTTGCTTCGTGCAGTGAGCTAAAAATATCTTTTATATCGAGATAATAAGACTGGCCTTCTTCCGTCAAAAGTAAGGCGCGGTTTTTTCGCATAAACAATTTAATGCCTAAATGCTCTTCTAACGATTTAATTTGATGGCTTATTGCTGCTTGCGTAACAAAAAGCTCTTCCGCAGCACGGGTGAAGCTTAGTTGTCTTGCTGAAGCTTCAAATGCCCGCAAAGCGTTTAGTGGTGGGAGTCTGTTGGCCAAAAGTCACCTAAAATAAATAAAAAATTTAAAAACATGGAAAATAAAACTGCATAAAAACCTATAAAGCTAGCATAACAATTATTCATTAGTTTTTCTAATGAATAACATTAATTTAAGTCATTTTTATTTTTTAAATATTGTGCGTATTATTCACACCGTAGATGAAGGACATCATCTCAACGTTTTATGAAACTCAAGTACAGCGTGTGCTCCCAACCCACGCGCTTTATTTTGAAAAATAAAACCAGCGCGAGAAAAGGTCCTAATAAATCTACCGGGTATGAAAAATTTATTATTAGGTTCAAAAAAGGACAACCAACATGAAACAAAGCATTAAAAAAACTAACTTACTTGTCGCATTATTCACCACCACATTATTAAGCACTGCTGCAACAGCAGCGGTACCTAAAACAGCGTTAATTAAAGCTGAGCCAATTAAGCAAACCAGTTTAACAACGGCTGCACATAGCAACCTTAAGCTTTCTTTATCGCCAGTTAACATTGACTTTGTTCAACCAGAAAACACTGAGAGCCTTGTTAAACAAAAACAAGCAGCGAATAAGAATAAAACAGTTAACTTAACTAAAGCAACGTTAATTGCTGAATAAGTAATTTCAGCTACACTGTGTAATAGCTTCGTAGTCTTGAAGTTCTTGCTCAACTAAGCACAACTAAGCACAACTAAGCATGTCGGCAATAATGTCATGCTAACATAATTCAAAATGCTCGCACATTTGTGAAGAGGTAACGTCAAAGATAGCTATCGCAAGTTTGATTTTACCAATAAAAAAGGTGTCCTAGGACACCTTTTTTATTGCCTGAAAAATAACTTATCTACTAATCTGTGATCAGCGGACTAAAACCTTTAACTAAATCATCAATTGCTTTCATTTGCGCTAAGTACGGCTCAAGCTTATCAAGCGGCAATGCACAAGGTCCATCACACTTAGCTATCGTTGGATCTGGGTGTGCTTCAATGAACAAGCCCGCAATACCTATTGCCATTCCGCTACGTGCTAGCTGTGCTGCTTGAGCACGACGTCCATCAGCACTATCACTTCTGCCACCTGGTTTTTGTAATGCGTGCGTTGCATCGAAAATCACTGGCGCAGAGTTTTTCATTTCATCCATGGCTAACATATCTACAACGAGGTTATTGTAGCCATAGCAGCTGCCACGCTCACATAAAATTATATTTTCGTTACCCGCTTCGCTAAATTTATTGATGATGTGTTTCATTTCATGCGCTGCTAAAAACTGTGGCTTTTTAACATTAATCACCGCACCCGTTTTAGCCATAGCAACGACTAAGTCTGTTTGTCTTGCTAAAAAGGCTGGTAATTGAATAACATCAACAACTTCACTTACCGGTTGTGCTTGGTAAGGTTCATGAACATCGGTAATGATAGGGACATTAAATGTTGATTTAATTTCTTCAAAGATCTTCATCCCCTCATCTAAACCTGGGCCTCGGTATGAGTTAACTGAAGAGCGGTTCGCTTTATCAAATGAAGCTTTAAATACGTAAGGAATACCTAACTTTTGCGTGACTTCAACATAGTGCTCTGCAATCTTCATCGCAAGATCACGAGATTCAAGCACGTTCATGCCACCAAATAATACAAATGGCTGCTCGTTGGCAACTTCAATATTTTTAACTGAAACCGATGTAATTGTCATAATTTTTCCTAAAAAAGTATTCCAAACTAAATATGTTAAGTTTATGTCTTCCTGCTTACAGTAATGCATTAGCTTTAAGTTGTATGGATAAATTTAAAGAAAAAAGCACGGAGCTGACGCTAGTCAGTGAGTACTTTTGACGCCTAAATTTCTTCATACAACGACAAGCTGATGTTTTGCTAGCTACCAACAATACGCAATAGTTGTCCACACATCCAAGCCATATAAGTGCCTAAAGCGTAACCTAATACAGCAAGCAGAACACCAACTGGCGCTAATGATGGATGGAATGCTGAAGCGATCACCGGTGCAGAAGCCGCACCACCAATATTTGCTTTACTACCGACCGCTAAATAGAAGATAGGCGCTTTGATAAACTTACCAACAGCAAATAGAAGTATTATATGAATTGCCATCCAAATTAAACCAATAACCACATATTTAGGTGCTTCTGCAATTTGACTGATATCCATATGTAAACCAATAGTCGCCACTAAAATATATAAGAAGCTACTACCTACTTTCGATGCACCGACAGACTCAAGCTGTCTTGCTTTAGTGAAAGATAACGTTAAGCCAATTGAAGTCACTAAAACAATAATCCAGAACAACTTGCTATGCAGACTAAACTTCTTCAGTTCAGGGAAGTTTTGTTGGAAAAACGGCACTAATAAATCAGCGGCGAAATGTGCAAAACCAGCTGCACCAAAGGCAATGGCAATAATAAGCATGAAGTCTTTCAGCTCAGGTGTACGTTTATTCTCTTTCTCAAACGCTTCAACTTTAGCAATTAACTTATCAATACCTGAGGTATCAGCACCACTTTTCGCATCAATCGCTTTATGGTTGGCAGCAATATAAAGTAAACCTGCCATCCAGATGTTAGCAACAACAATATCTACCGTAACCATGATAGTGAATATTTTGCCGTCTGCTTCGTAAATTTCCTTCATAGCAAGCATGTTAGCACCGCCACCAATCCAACTCCCCGCTAGAGCAGCCATACCACGCCAAACTGCTTCTGGGCCACTAACACCAATTAATTCAGGCCAAATAGCTGAAACGATTAATAACGCGATTGGCCCACCAATAACAACACCAACGGTACCCGTTAAAAACATAATTATCGCTTTGCTACCAAGGCCTGCAATCGCTTTAACGTCGATACTTAGGGTTAATAAAACTAAACAAGCAGGTAATAAGTAATATTTAGCCACTTCATCAACTTTACTGACTTCAGCGCTAACAATGCCAAAAGTATTCAGTAGTGATGGTAATAAATAACACATCAATAATGCTGGCACGTATTTATAGAACTTTTTACATGCGCTGTTTTCACTATTGGATGTGTAAAAAACCAACCCTAGAATCAAGGCTAAAAGCCCAAGTACTACTGAGTCATTAGTAATTAATGGCGCGGTTGCCACAATATTATCTTGCATTGTTTTGCCTTTATTATTATTGGTATATTGAGAAAACGTTAATGAAGCACATTATTTACTACATCAATTTTTTCGAGTTGTAATTTGAGTATTTTCGCCGCAGGATCTTTCGGGCATTGCTCTACGAAATAACGGTAATCATCGACAGCTACTTTAAAACAATCTAGCTGGTGAAGCAAAAAGCCACGGTCTCTTCGTTGCAATGGATCGTCTGGGTTTAATGATAACAATACATCCACACACGTTAATGCTTTATCAAACATTTGCTCGCGAATTAAACTGTTTTTCAACGATGAAAGGTATTCAACTAAAGCGACAGTATCAACAATTGACGTTAAATCTTGATTCGCCGGATCTCCTTCAAGTTCATCTAATCGGTCATCAAGCTCATTCCAGTCGAGTGATTCTCCTGTTACCGCATCAAAAATAATGGCATATTGCTCATCGCAACATAACCGTACCATCACTTTATTGGGGATAAATACTAGATCTGTTTCAAAGCCACAGGCACTAATGATTTCCTTTACAAGTGCTGCTTTTATAATCGGTGACATAGCCCGTTGATTTAAACCTTGAGCAACACTATATGCCGATATCGGCCACTTAGTTTGGTTACGGTCAATGAACAAATGCTGGAAATACAGTTCATTTAGCAAAGTCTCCGCTTTTTCTAGTGGCGATTCAATTTCACTAATAACCGCATCACATTGGTTTATTATCACTTCTAAACCATCTAGGGAATCATCTGAAACGCTAGTCACTGCTCCTTTGTCAGCTAAAATGTACTCTTCAAGTAAGATAAGTTTCTGTAGTAACTCTTTATCTTCTGACTTCAACTCTGATAAAAACAATTCATTCATAGTAGCTTACTTAACTTGACTCCATAATTGGTAACTGACAGTGGCTATATTTTGTATTAATTAGCCTAAGAACAGCGCTTCTCTTGACATTGCTAAACGTACGATAAGCATTACCCAGCCCATTGCACCAAGGTAGCCAATAATTTGCATTGGTTTATTACGCGCTAACTTTAAGGTGTAGTAACCGGTAAAAATATAAGCGAATAACGCTAAGATCTTTTCGCCTAACCACAATTGTTCCATCGGGTTAATATGAAGCTTTACCGCAAGTGAAATACCTGCAATCAGTAAAAAGGTATCAATAACGTGAGGGCTGATTTTTAACCATTTACGATCTAACTGCTTTGAAGCGAGCATGGTCAGAATAAAACGGTAAGTGAATAAGCTAATGCTCAATACTGCTAGGGCTATATGTAAGTGTTTCAATGGTTTTCCTTTATTAAAATTATTTTGGGTCTAGTTTGCGCTTAGTTTAGCGACTTATAGTAATCAAACCGTTTAAAAATGTAATCGCACTAAGACGAACGCGTTAGTACTTTACTGATTTATTTTTCGTTCCAAATAGCCCAGGTAATTCTATCATGACCATTTAGATCTTTTACTGTTTGGGCACTTTCATAACCCCAATGAGTTAGAATATTGCGTACTAATTCACCTTGCTCAAAACCATGTTCAAAAAACAGCGAACCTTGCTTATGCAAATAATGCCGTGCATTTTCAGCAATATGCTTTATATCACTGAGTCCCTTTTCATTTGCGACCAGTGCTGACTCTGGCTCAAAGCGAACATCTCCCTGATGTAGATTGTCATCTAAAGCATCAATATAAGGAGGGTTTGAGACAATAACATCAAATTTTTTCTGATCAAGCGCACTAAACCAATTACTTTGAAAAATATTTACCTGTTCAAGGTTCAAGGCTCGGGCGTTTTCTTTGGCCAGATTCACCGCATCAATATTAAAGTCGATAGCATCTATTTGCCAATTAGGCTTTTCAGAGGCAAGTGCTAAAGCGATAGCGCCAGTTCCAGTTCCTAAATCTAAACAGCTAAGTTGAGTAGTATCTTGATAGTGCTCAAGGACTAATTCAATTAATGTCTCGGTATCTGGACGAGGAATAAGCGTTGCGGGAGATACTTTAAAGGGTAAAGACCAAAATTCTTTTTCACCAACAATATAAGCAATAGGCTCACCTGCCACTCTTCTTGCTAAAAGTGCAAGAAAAGCTTGTTCATCAGGCAAGTCAAGCGATCGCTCCGGCCAGGTAAGCAAGTAACTACGCTCTTTCTTTAGCACAAAAGACAACAGAATTTGTGCATCAAGTTTAGCGCTATCAGAGCTTGTCGATAATTGTTGCTGACCATAGGCCAGCCACTGAGTTAGGGTAGACTTTTTCACAAAGAAGCTAAAAATTAACTAGTTTTGTTCAGCAAGTTCAGCTAATAAGTCAGCTTGGTTTTCTTGCATGATTGGCTCCATCACCAACTGCAAGCTACCTTCCATGATTTCATTTAAACGATATAAGGTTAAGTTGATTCTGTGATCACTCATACGGCCTTGTGGGAAGTTATAAGTACGAATACGTTCAGAGCGATCGCCACTAGCGACTAAGTTACGGCGTGAAGACTCTTCTTCGCTGCGACGCTTTTCATCTTCTGCTTGTTGTAAACGGGCTTGAAGTACCGACATTGCTTGAGCACGGTTTTTATGTTGAGAACGTTGATCTTGACACTCTACCACAACACCTGTTGGTATATGGGTAATACGAATAGCTGAATCGGTTTTGTTAACGTGCTGACCACCGGCACCCGAGGCGCGGAAGGTATCCACTTTTAAATCAGCCTTGTTAATTTCAATCGCTTCTGACTCAGGAATTTCAGGCATAACTACAACGGTACAAGCAGAGGTATGAACACGACCTTGAGATTCTGTTTCTGGAACACGTTGAACGCGGTGACCACCAGATTCAAACTTCATCTGACCATAAACACCTTCACCATTTATTTTCATGATCAGTTCTTTATAACCGCCCTGCTCACTTTCATTGGTGTTCATCACTTCAATTTTCCAGCCTTGCTTTTCAGCATAGCGACTGTACATTCTATATAAATCACCGGCAAAAATAGCCGCTTCGTCACCACCTGCACCTGCTCGGATTTCAACAAAACAGTTGTTATCATCATTTGGATCACGCGGTAATAATAAAATTTGTAGCTCATCAGCTATTTCTGCAACAGCTTTCTTTGCATCTTTGAATTCTTCCTGTGCCATCTCGCGCATATCAGGATCGTCATCTTTAAGCATCATTTCTGCTGTAGCGAAATCATCTTCAGCAGACTTATAGTTATTAAAAACTGAAGTCACTTCATCTAGCTGTTTAAATTCTTGTGATAAGGCGCGAAACTTGTCTTGATCTGCGATAGTTTCAGGATCGGATAATAAGGCTTGCACTTCTTCGAAACGCTCTACAAGCACTTCAAGCTTTTGATAAACTGATGATTTCATTAAAATGTTCTTATATTTCAGATAGGGGAAAACTAAATTGGTGATATTCTAACACAGTAATAACGCAATCCACCATGCTCGATAAAAAATCTCGGGACTAGTCGCTTGTTAATAGAGGAGCATAGAGGAAAGTTGCAACTAATTAATCAGTTGAATCAATATTAAAAATATCACGTAGATAAAGTAGCTTATCTAACTCACCACCTTGGGCAGCAGATTGCAGAGCACTCGTTGGCGCATGCATAAATTTGTTAGTGAGCTTGGTGGCAAGTTCAGCAATAACGGCCTCAGAGTTTTTACCATTTTTTAACTGCACTAAGGCTTTTTCAAGTAAAACGTCGCGATTATCCAAACATTGTTTACGGTAACTTATAACAGTATCTTGGGTATTTAAACCACGTAACCAAGCCATAAAATTATCAGATTGGTTGTTAACAATGCTTTCAGCTTGCACAGCAGCCTTACGACGGTTCTCAATATTCTTAGCAATGATACTTTGTAAATCATCAACCGTATAAAGAAAAACATCTTCAAGCTCGGATACTTGCTCTTCAATATCACGAGGAACAGCAAGGTCTACCATAAAAATCGGTTGGTGTTTACGTGATGCCAAGGCTTGTTCAACCATACCTTTACCTATGATAGGTAACGTTGAACCCGTAGAACTGATGACAATATCGGCATTACACATATGCTCAGGAATTTGCGCTAAGGTGATAACATCTGCGCCAATTTGTTTCGCCATATTTTCAGCGCGAGCTATGGTTCTGTTTGCAACCGTAATTTTACCAACATTGTTTTCGTATAAATGTTTTGCAACAAGCTCTATGGTTTCACCTGCACCTACAAGCAATACCTTAGTTTTCTCTAAGCTACCAAAAATATGTTTGGCTAAGTTTACCGAAGCAAATGCTACAGATACCGCGCTGGCACCAATTTCAGTTTCAGTACGCACTTGTTTAGCAACACCAAAAGTACGTTGAAAGAGTCGGTCCATAACCAACGACATTGAACCCGCTGCTTTTGCTTGGCTATATGCCTGTTTCATTTGCCCTAAAATTTGCGGCTCACCCAAAACTAACGAATCTAAACCACAAGCGACACGCATCATGTGATTTACCGCATGTTGATCTTGGTGCCAGTAGAGGCTAGGAAGAATTGTCGAGGCTGGTACATTATGAAAATTTTCAAGCCATTGTACCAATCGTTGCTGAGTTGCTTCAAATTCACCATCTTGAACTAAATACAGCTCAGTTCGATTACAGGTAGAAAGAATGGCAACTTCACGGCACTGTACTGCATTAAGCATTTCTTGCAGAGCAATAGAAAGCTTATCTGGGTTAAAAGATATTTTTTCTCTTACCGCTACAGGCGCAGTTTTATGATTAATTCCAACAGCAACTATGGACAAAGTAATAAACCTATTTTAGTAAACATTTTCTACAAGTTTTTGTAACTTGTTTTAACTAGTAAACTAAGTATACCTCATGCTAGAGCATTAAAATATGATCTGAGATAAAAGACCATAAAAATAATATGGATTGTTTACAAACTATAAATAGCTGTGTTCCAATGTGTATTCAATGACAAAATGTTAAAGCGAATTAATGACTAAATTCTCCAAAACCGCCTTCTTGTTACTTACCTTTACTACCTTAATGCTTGCTGGGTGTACAACCTCACCTCAAAAGACAGTGCCATTGATAAAACAAAGCACAGAACAAAGATTAGCTAAACTAGCACAATTAAAACATTGGCGGATTAACGGAAAAATTGCCTTTATCGAAGCAAATGAACGTAACAGTGCAACCTTGTTATGGCGGGTTAATGAGGTTGAAAAAACACAGCAACTTAACTTAACCAGTTATTTAGGGATAAATGTTTTACAACTTGATTCGAATAAAAATCACCACCTTTTGCAAGTGGACGGAAAAACCTATCAAGACACTAACCTTGAAGCACTCATTTTCTCACTCACTGGTTTAACTTTGCCAACCGAAGCACTGAGTTACTGGCTAAAAGGGCTTCCTTACCAAGAAGCTGACGTTATCACCGCACACCCTGCTACACAGCTGCCAGAAACATTATCAAGCTATTATAATAATGAGCTTTGGCAAGTAAACTATGCTCATTACAAACAAATTGACGACTTTAGTTTAGCGACAAGATTTTCAATTAGAAAAGATGACTTGCTTATTAAAATTTCTGTCAATAAATGGTCGATATATTAAGCGTACCAATTACACTATAAATAAAGTTGAATACTAAAATGAATTGCCCTGCAGAAAAAAATACCTTTATTGATAAACCCTTTACCTTCCCTGCCCCTGCTAAAATTAACTTGTTTTTACATATCGTTGGCCAGCGTGAAGATGGTTATCATAACTTAGAAACTCTTTTTCAATTTTTAGATCACAGTGACACCATCACGCTAACGACCACACAAACAAAAACTATTGATTTACTCACGCCAATTTCTGGTGTTGAGAATGAAGATAACTTAATTGTTAAAGCGGCCCGATTGTTACAAGAAAAAGCGCAATCTCCTTTTGGCGTTAAAATTTCTATCAATAAAATTCTCCCCATGGGCGGCGGTTTAGGCGGAGGCTCATCAAATGCAGCAACAATATTAGTAGCATTAAATGTACTATGGCAATGCAACCTTTCTACACAAGTATTAGCGGATTTAGGTTTAAGCTTGGGTGCTGACGTGCCTATTTTTGTTCATGGTTTTGCTGCTTTTGCTCAGGGTGTTGGTGAGCAGCTTTCACAGGTAGAGCCATTAGAGTCATGGTATTTAATCACTAAACCTGAGTGCAGCATTTCCACCCAACAAGTTTTTACCGCAAGTGATCTACCAAGAAATAGCGCTAAATTAACCGATAAATCCCTAGAAACTAATGACTTCATCAATGATTGTTTTCATAACGACTGCCAAACATTAGTAATAAAACACTATCCTGAGGTTGCCAAGTTACTGGCTTGGTTGATAGAATACGCACCCTCAAGAATGACGGGAACAGGTGCGTGTGTTTTTACGCGTTTTTCAAGTCAAAAAGAGGCGTTTGCATTACAAGAAAAACTCCCTCAAGGAGTCAGTAGTTTTGTAGCGCGGGGACTTAATAAATCCCCTTTAAGTTCGGTGATAGCAAAGCTAGCATTGAACAACTAAAGTATTCAAAGATTTGTTAGATTGGCTGCTTTGTTATTTAGAAAAAGCATTTTAATGCTCAAGTATATACTCGAGTCAATTTAGCGTTATACTGCTTACTGGTTAAAACTTAATCAGCGAGCCTACTATTAATGTCAAATGTTTCTGAGGAATCTACAGTGCCTGACATGAAGATTTTTGCGGGTAATGCCACCCCTGAACTGGCCAAGAAAATTGCTAATCGCCTATATATGCCATTAGGTGATGCTAAAGTCGGTAGTTTTAGTGATGGTGAAATTAGTGTTGAGATTAATGAAAATGTCCGTGGTGCGGATGTATTTATTATTCAATCAACATGTGCTCCAACTAATAATAACTTGATGGAATTAATTGTGATGATTGACGCATTGCGTCGTGCTTCTGCAGGTCGTATCACAGCGGTAATTCCTTATTTTGGTTATGCCCGCCAAGACAGACGTGTACGTAGTGCTCGTGTGCCAATTACGGCAAAAGTAGTCGCTGACTTCTTATCAAGCGTTGGTGTTGACCGTGTTTTAACGGTAGATTTACACGCAGAGCAAATTCAAGGCTTCTTTGATGTGCCTGTTGATAACGCTTTTGGTACGCCAATCTTATTAGATGACATGCAAAACCGCGAGTTAGACAACCCTGTTGTTGTTTCTCCTGATATCGGTGGCGTTGTTCGTGCTCGTGCTGTGGCTAAATTACTTGATGACGCAGACCTTGCTATCATTGATAAACGTCGCCCTAAAGCGAACGTTGCTCAAGTAATGCACATCATTGGTGAAGTTGACGGCCGTGACTGTATCATCGTTGATGATATGATTGATACCGGTGGCACTTTAGCAAAGGCTGCTGAGGCATTAAAAGAGCACGGCGCTAAACGTGTTATTGCCTATGCTACTCACCCTGTACTTTCAGGTAATGCTGCAGAAAACCTTAAAGGCTCAGCAATTGATGAGCTAGTAGTTACTGACTCTATACCGCTTTCGCCAGCAATTAAAGAGCTTGGCATGGTTCGTCAACTAACATTAAGTGGCATGCTTAGTGAGGCTATCCGCCGTGTTAGCAATGAAGAATCAATTTCAGCTATGTTCGATTAATGTATTAATTACTTTTTAGAACGTGCTTAAAGCAGCCTTTTCTCAGGCTGCTTTTTTTATGGCCAAAATATAACGAAATGAACAATTAATCCCCAGATTTAATAGCTTTACCTAAAGCTTAATGTTATTATTCGGCGCCTTTTTTATCTAGGCTTGCTGATATTTTATCGTAAGGTTTAGTTTAAATTAGGTATCTCCTTGTTTTTGGTCGCAAAAAACAAGATTAAATTTTTAAGTTTTCGAACTTATATAACAGAAAGAGTATTAAAATGACTGATTTATTAACTTTAGAAGCTGAAGTACGTACTGATTTAGGGAAAGGTGCGAGCCGCCGCCTACGTCACGCGAACAAAGTTCCTGCAATCCTTTACGGTGAAAACCAAGAACCTGTATCTTTAACGTTAGAGCACAAAAATGTTTTCCGTGCACAACAAGAAGAAGCGTTCTACTCGCAAGTTTTAACTTTAAACATCGACGGTAAGCCTGTTGAGTGTTTAATCAAAGACATGCAACGTCACCCGTACAAGCAAGTGGTAATGCACTTAGATTTCATGCGCATTGATGCAAACCATGTTGTTCATGCAAACGCTCCTATTCACTTCACTAACGAAGACGTAGCTGCTAAAACTGGTGCGAACATTTCTCACCACATGAACGAAATTGCTATTACTTGTTTACCAAAAGACTTACCTGAGTTCATCGAAGTTGACTTAGCTGGTTTAGAACTTGGTCAAACTTTACATTTATCTGACGTTACCTTCCCTGCAGGCGTAACTTCTGATGAATTAGCAAAAGGTGAATCTCACGATTTAGCTGTTGTTTCTGCTAACGCTCCTAAAGCTGCTAAAGCAAGTGACGAAGACGAAGCTGCACCAGCTGCTGAAGAAGCGCCTGCTGCTGAATAATAATTTAATTGATTTATTATTATAAATAATGACTATTAAATTAATTGCGGGGCTGGGTAATCCTGGCCCCGAATATACAAAAACCCGTCACAATGCCGGTGTATGGTTCGTCGAAGAACTTGCACGCCAACACAATATCTCTCTGCGTCCCGAAAAAAAATACTCAGGCCTTTACGGTAAAGGAATGATTGCGGGTAACCTAGTCCACCTCATCATACCTACTACTTTTATGAATCGTAGCGGCCAGGCTGTTGCTCCGCTTGCTAATTTTTTCAAAATTTCAGTCGATGAAATTCTCGTTGCTCATGATGAACTCGACATGCTTCCAGGTGTTTGTAAGATAAAAAAAGGTGGTGGTCACGGCGGTCACAATGGTCTTCGCGATATTATTGCGCGTATGGCTAATAACAAAGATTTCTACCGATTACGTATTGGTATTGACCATCCAGGTCATCGGGATAAAGTAACCGGGCATGTATTAGGTAAAGCGCCTAGTGCAGAACAAGCAAAAATTGAACAAGCAATCGACGAAGCGAGTCGATGTTTTGACATTTGGCTAAAAGACGACATAAAGAAAGCGCAAAACCGCTTGCACTCGTTTAAAGCTGAGTAAATATACATAAAGTAGATAAGTGCTAGTAAGTGAATGCTAGTCCTAAGCAATAGGTAATAATTATGGGTTTTAAATGTGGTATCGTTGGCTTGCCTAACGTGGGTAAATCAACTCTATTCAATGCATTGACGAAAGCAGGTATTGAAGCGGCAAACTTCCCGTTTTGTACAATCGAGCCAAATACAGGTGTAGTACCTGTTCCTGATCCTCGATTAGATAAATTAACAAAAATTGTTAATCCAGAACGTGTGCTTGCTACCACCATGGAATTTGTTGATATTGCCGGTCTTGTTGCTGGTGCATCAAAAGGTGAAGGTTTAGGTAATAAGTTCTTGGCCAACATTCGTGAAACAGATGCCATTGGTCATGTGGTTCGTTGTTTTGAAAACGACAATATTATCCATGTAGCAAATAAAATTGATCCTGCTGAAGATATTGATGTAATCAATACTGAATTAGCATTAGCGGATATGGACACTGCTGAGCGCGCCATCCAGCGTCAAGCGAAGCGTGCTAAAGGCGGTGATAAGGATGCTAAATTTGAAGTGCCAGTTCTAGAAAAAATTCTAAAACATGTTGAAGATGGCGAAATGGT
Organism: uncultured Colwellia sp.; assembly: GCA_913057925.1. Classification (GTDB taxonomy): domain Bacteria; phylum Pseudomonadota; class Gammaproteobacteria; order Enterobacterales; family Alteromonadaceae; genus Colwellia. The sequence goes on from CAJXPG010000069.1 coordinate 22,493, forward strand.
TCGTTCTTTAGAGTTAACTAAAGAAGAAATTGCTGCTATTGCCTACTTAAACTTCTTAACCATCAAGCCTACCATGTACATTGCTAATGTTAATGATGATGGCTTTGAAAACAATCCTTACCTCGATGTTGTGCAAGCCATTGCCGATAAAGAAGGTGCTGTTGTTGTTGCTGTTTGTGCTGAAATTGAAGGCGAGTTGTCTGAAATGGATGACGAAGACAGAGAAGAGTTTATGGCTGAAATGGGCTTAGAGGAGCCAGGCTTAAACCGAGTGATTAATTCAGGCTATGGTTTGTTAAACTTACAAACCTACTTTACTGCTGGTGTTAAAGAAGTTCGCGCTTGGACTGTTAAGCAAAATGCTACTGCACCTCAAGCTGCTGGTGTTATTCATACTGACTTTGAAAAAGGTTTTATTCGCGCAGAAATCGTTGGTTATGATGATTTTATTGAATTTAACGGTGAATCTGGTGCGAAGGAAGCTGGTAAATGGCGTTTAGAAGGTAAAGACTACCGCGTAAAAGATGGTGATGTTATTCATTTTCGCTTTAACGTCTAGCAGACTTCAACAAGCATTACTTAAAAACTCACCTCGGTGAGTTTTTTGTTTTAAATTTCACAGTATCACACTTTTTCAACCCTACAAGCCCTATAAAACCTAAGTTAACAGAAGGTACATATAATGTTAACAACTAAGGTAAAATTTAGAATATAACTAATAATCACTTGTTATATCTATACTTATCAATACAATACCTGTCTCTTATACACATCTCCGA
>CAJXPG010000070.1 GCA_913057925.1 uncultured Colwellia sp.
GGCTTTTAGGTTTTAGTCATTAGCATCATAAAAAAAAGTGGCCTTGGCCACTTTTTATCTCACTCATTCACTAGAAGTACGGCTAACACATTTTAATCCCTTACCACTACTGTCTTAGCAGACAAAAACAGTTTGAGTTCTTTTTGTCTTTCGCGTCGCGCTGGCGACAACAGGTTAAGGAAAGCTGCCTCCGGCCTCCCTTAACAATCCCACGGAGCCCCAACTCAGCAGAGCACTACAGCTGTGTTTAGAGAAAAAGCTAATCCCTGCCAATTTATCTTCCCTGAACAGCGGCAGTCTTCGACGTCCTGTCTCAGCTTAGCTTTTTCTTAGTCTAAACCCAGCTTTCGTTGCTGAGATGGGAATAAGTATTTTTAGCTCGAGTAGTTAATCAACATTGGTTAGTATTTTTGAACATATACAGCATGAAAATACACAACAAGGGGTTAAATCAAATAATTGTGCAACAAGCATCGAGTCTGCCTGTAAAAACGCTGAAATGAGAGAAAGTGCTCAGGTATTTTCATGATGGATGATGAAAAGGGCGATGTAGGGCATGGATGCCCATTCAGCGCTGTTAGCTCGATAGCACTTGATAGAATGCAAGATTACGTTTTGTGTGGCAGCGACGCGGGTTTCCAAAGGGGGCTCGTCGTTTAGCCCCTTTTGGGTGTCGTCGCCACCGCGACAAAGGCTTAAAAAAACACAGAACGCCTTTGCATGGCAGTAACATCGACAAACTTAAAACGCTCTTGCCGTGTCACTATAAGTCGCACTATCACGATTGTTTGGGGTGCAATGACACTTTATTTCTACCTGACTCTTTTGCCCTATACAGTGCCGCATCAGAGCATTCAATCCAAGCTTCATGGTTTTGAATACTCTCATCCACCTCTGCAATGCCAATACTGATAGTATATTTAATATCAATATCATTGTACTTCACTACCGCAGCTTCAACTTCTTTTCGAAGACGTTCAGCAAAAATATAAGCGTTTTTCAGTCCGGTATCAGCCAATAAAATGGCAAATTCTTCGCCTCCATACCGGCCGCAAACATCAGTTTCTCTTACATGTTGCTTAATGAGTGCTGAAATATGGCGTATTACCTCATCCCCTACTTGGTGACCATAGCTATCATTAACGTTTTTAAAATGATCGATATCAAGCATCACCAGTGAACTTGGATTTTGGCTTCTACCCCAGCGTTTAAATTCTGCCAGTAAGCACTCTTCCCAATGCGTGCGGTTAAATAACTGAGTTAAGCCATCGGTTTGACTTAAAATAGCTAACTCTTCATTGGCTTTCTTTAAGTTTTGCTTATGCACAGCATTATCAGTGACATCATAAACCAGTAAACATAAATGAGTGACTTCCCCTGTAGAGGAAAGCAATGGAATGAAGGTAGTATTTTGATACATATGATCAGCACTACCAGTAACAGGACGATAACTGTCAAACTTGAATAAATAAGGGCGCTGCTCCCAAATGGTGAACGCTTTATTTTTCAATAAAAATACTGACTCTGCTTTGCGAGTAAACCAATCTCGCGGAATTTCATCAAAAAGATTGAAGATCAACTCCCCTTTAACTTCTCGGGGCAACAAGCCACTATGGTTTTCCATAAAGCCATTAAATATCTGTATTTTAAAGTCTTTATCAAGAACCACTAAACCAACATCAATGTTATGCAACATTTCCATTAGCCAATGTAATTCATTTAATTGTGTTTTTTCTAACGTCATAACTCTTCCTGTTATCGCTTTATTGCGCTAACTCATGCATTTCAAACGGTAAACTGCAGCTCACTTAACGCTTCATTAACGCTCAAGTTAATCAATTAAGTAAGCCAGTTTATTGTTAAGGGTTTGCATCGACTTTTCGGTAAACAATAATAATAAGTCACACTTAATAGGGTAATTTTCAATGCTATAACTGATTTCAATGGCTAAGGTCTTCTTCCATTTATTAGCATTATTTGCAATCAAGTCAGATATTTTTCTATGCTGACCTAACACTTCAGGATGACCTTGGCTAAATTGGATATCTAGCTGCTCTGAAACGCCTTTTAAACATGCTCCGATTAAGACATTAGCCAAATCCATTAATAACTCTAACTCAGTGCCCATATCCGCATCATATTGGTAATTCATTAACGAGGCGACATCTTTAAAGCTAGAATCATTTAAAATTAACAATGCTTCACCTGAGATACCAGCACTGATAAAACCCTGGCAAACTCCTGAGGTACTCTCGTGATTTTCTATATCTTTTAATGCCATGCGAAGTTCACTGACTTCGATAAAGTTAACATTAGGAATGGGTAATTCAACAAATACATCAAGCAAACGTGCTAATAAATCCCCAGCTCGCCCCATAGCGACATTTGCTATTTCTTGGTAACAGTCACGCATATCTGCAGAGAGTGTTACCTCAGGCTCTACTGGTTTCTCAGTATGCTCATCAGCAGTGATATCAAGTTGATTTGTAAAAAGCTTACTAGCGATGTCAGATGATGACTCTACAGGCTCACTAGGATTTAGATTGGCAGCTAGCTCTGGAACAGTTTCAACAACTTCAACAGCTTCGCTTGTGGCTTGTTCATCGGAATAAACACCATAAGAAGACAGTACTTGGGTCAGAATATCTTTATTTACCGGTTTTTGAATAAAACCTAGTGCGCCTAAACTGGTAACCCTTTGGTGTGCTTCAGGTTGGATGTCACCAGATATAACGATGGTTAAAGTTGGTAAGTCTTGCGCTAAAATGGCTTCAAGTACTTGATAACCATCCATCTCTGGCATATTCAAGTCAAGTAAAAGCACATCCCCTTTACCGGCCTTTATCGCTTCAATTCCTTCAATACCGTTGGCTGCGAAACTTATTTCAACATCCCAATTATCAGGTAATGAGCGAGCAACTTGCTTGCGCGCCATATTAGAATCATCACAAATTAATAGTTTAGTGGTCATATTAAATTTGAGCCTTTCTTGGTCGGTTACAACAGCTAAGTAATATATCTAGCCTCTACAGATAACCATAGAGTATCCAAGACAAAAAACAATGATAAATTTCTATTTATAGAAATTTTCTCGCGAAACGGATAATATCTCATCACCTAAATTAAATTTTTCTAAAAACTCATGAAATTTTCTACTGCGAACACTAACTTACCTGCGTTATTATTAGCCTGCTTTACCCTAACCTTTAACAACTATGCTTTTGCTGCTGAGCAAAGCTCACTGCAAGCAACAAACAACCTCGTGAAAGCAGGGGATAAATTTGTCACCTTATTAGGTCAACAGGTTGCTGTAGGAGAACAAGCCCCTGATTTTAAAGTGGTGGACAAAAACTTCGCCCCTGTTTCACTTAAAGACTTCCCCGGACAAACGGTACTAATATCAGTAGTGCCTAGTTTAGATACCGGTGTTTGCTCTATTCAAACAAAACGGTTTAACGAAGAGGCGTCAAAGTTACCTAAGAATATTACTATCTTAACCATTAGTAACGACTTACCTTTCGCACAGAAACGCTTTTGTGAATCAGAAAAAGTAGAAAGCGTAAAAGTTTTATCTGATTCTGTTTGGCGTCAATTTGGCGCTAATTATGGTTTACTGATAAAGGATATGGGGTTATTAACAAGGGCAATATTTATTATAAATGACCAAGGAAAAATTGTTTATAAAGAGCTAGTTGAAAATATATCTCAGCATCCTGATTACGACAAGGCATTAACGAAAGTAAAATATACTGCTCCGGTAATTGTGCTTAATGAAGATGAAATTAAAACAAAAAAAGAAGCATACCAAGAAAATTAATAAATATAAAAAGCTCACAAAAACAGTCTGATAGTTATCAAATCATAAAATATTTTTTTATTTTCCTTGAAAACAAAACAAACAATCCCATCTTTAATTGTGTAGTCGCCGTAAGGGGCTACACAACATACTTTGCCTGTTCATTGTGAAAGGCAGCTTTATTTTAAACAGAAGAAACTTTTATCTGATCATGCTCTAGGCAAAATACTTTGCTAGAAAATGACTCTAACGATAATGACTTTTCGTTTTTAATAATAATCAATTTATTGCTATTTAATAGGATAACTAATTATGCGAAACGCTACAGATTTCAGTCCACTATACCGTTCATTTATCGGCTTTGACCACTTAGCTGGTTTAATAGATAAAGCCTCTCGAGCTGACAAACAGTCATCATACCCGCCATATAATATTGAATTATTGGCCGAAGACAAATACCGAATTACTATGGCTGTTGCAGGCTTTAGCCAAGAAGATATTGATATTGAGTCAAAAGAAAATAGCTTAATCATTATTGGCACTAAGCAAGCGAGCAACACCGCACAAAAAGAAAGTGATAAAAGCCCACGTCAGTTCCTTCATCAAGGGATTGCCGAGCGAAACTTTGAACGTAAATTTCAATTAGGTGAACACGTTAAAGTTATTGGTGCTTTTATGGAGAATGGCTTGTTGCATGTTGATCTTGAAAGAGAAATTCCTGAAGCATTGAAGCCTAGAAAAATAGCTATCAATGGTAAAAGCCTATTAAATGGTAGTTAATTTTCATTAACTCCCCTGATGTTTCCTTGTTTTTTTTGCCCAGTCTTTGACTGGGCTTTTTTGTTTTTATATGCTAAAAAATAGATATCACTTCTTTTAGTTAGCTAATAAATTGAAAGACTTACCACATGATAAAGCTAAAGTTACCATCGCTGGAGCTGGTCCCGTAGGCTCTTTGCTCGCCATTATTTTATCTCGCGCCGGTTATCGAGTTGAAGTGTTTGAGTCACGACCAGACCCAAGAGTACATAGTGCCCCCCAAGGAAAATCAATCAACATTACCCTATCAGAGCGTGCATGGCAGGCGCTAGAGCATATTGGCTTTGCAGACCAAATACGCCACTTCGCCACACCAATCTATAAACAAGTGATTCATCATAAAGCTAGTGGCCTTTGCCAGAGAAAATACGGCGAAAAAAGTCAGGCTATTTGGTCCATATCAAGAAAAAAGCTGACCACGTTATTACTAGAACAAGCTCAGCAAGAAGAGCACATTGCACTTCATTTTGAACAGCGCCTCACACACATAGATTTTCTTTCGGGTTGCTGCTCTTTTAGCGATTTAGCATCAGGTAAAGGAGTTCATAAAGAAATAGATGCTGATCTAGTATTTGCTGCGGATGGCGCTTTTTCAAAAGTACGCAGACTCGCACAAGAGACCCCTAGATTTAGTTATTCTCAGCATTATATGGAGCAATGCTATGTTGAGCTAACAATTGCAGCCAATGCTGATGGTAGCGCAAAATTACTCTCAAACGCTTATCATCTTTGGCCTAGAGAAAACTTTCTACTTATTGCTCTACCTAATTCAGATGGCAGTTTTACATGTACTTTATATTTAAACTATCAAGGTGAAGTATCATTCTCTTCACTCAATACAACCGCTTTGGTGACCGAATTTTTTGAAGAGTATTTTGCAGATATTTATCCATTGCTCGAACACCCTGTAACAGAGTTTCTCGCAAAGACAGCCAACCCACTATTTCTCGTTAGTGTTGATCCCTGGGTTTTCAATAATAAAGTGAGCTTAATTGGCGACGCCGCTCATGCTATGGTGCCATTCTTCGGTCAAGGGCTAAATTGCAGCTTTGAAGATTGCTATCAACTTGCTCAACTGATTAAAGATTATCATGATGATTGGCAGAAAATATTACCTGCGTACTACAAACAAAGGAAAAACAATGCCGATGCGATCAGTAAGCTGTCTAAAGCACATTTTGCTGATTTAAGTGCCCAGGCGCTTGATAATATTGATAACCAGTTGGCGAATAACATTGTCGATAAATTTACGGCTAAACAGCCGTTACTTTGGCCGTCTTTAGAGAAAATTATCTTGTTTCAGCCTGAAGTTTCCTATGCAAAAGCAAGAGAAGTATCAGCCCTGCAACAAAAGATCATGAATGAAATAATGAAGATTGATGATATCCACCAGTGTTGGCAACAACCATGGATTTACCAACAAATAGAGCAGCGCGCAACAGAGTTGATCGCACCGCTTTTAAAAATACCCAATAATCCTTCCTAAAGAGCCAAGTTCAAAATTCGAGTGAAAACAGTATTTCAGACAAGTCTGGCTGCCATTGAAAGTCGCGCAACTTAATGCGCGTACCAATGATGACAACTTGCTCTTCTTGAAGCAGCTGTTTTTGCTTATCAAAGTACTCGCTCCCAGGTGGGAAAGAGATCTTTCCTTGTGAGTTAATCACCCGAAACCAAGGAACGGCCTTATTTTTCCAGCCACCTTCAGGTACTTTCCCTAAAGCTTTACCAACGAGCCGAGCTCGACCCGGTAGGCCCGCTAAATCAGCAATTTGACCATAACAAGCAACTTTCCCTATAGGTATTAGTTGTACCGTTTGCCATATTTGTTGGTAATGAGGATTAAGCATTGTCTTTCTACCTTAACGACTATGATTTATAGTCATATTTTTATGTCTAACAACATTTACTGTATCATAGCAATATCAACAAAACTTCCTAAGGGAAACTATGAAAATTTGGGTAGATGCCGATGCCTGTCCTGTGGTGATAAAAGAGATATTATTCAAAGCTGCAGACAGAGCGCAAATTGTGACGACCTTAGTAGCCAACCACAATGTCCGTGTACCACCATCTCGCTTTATCAGTTTTATGCAAGTTAGCAGTGGTTTTGACATTGCTGATGATGAGATTGTAAAGCGCGTTAATGAAGGTGATCTTGTCATCACCAGTGACATTCCTCTCGCTGATGAAGTGATTGATAAACTAGGCACTGCCTTGAGTCCCAGAGGAGAGCTTTATACTAAAGAAAATATAAAATCACGTCTTAATATCCGTGATTTCATGGATACCATGCGTGCTAGTGGCGTGCAAACTGGCGGTCCTGCTGCGTTAAGTCAAACCGATAGACAAAACTTCGCCAATCACCTTGATAGGATAATCACCCAATTCAAAAAATCCTAGCTATAACCTGTGAGCATAAAAAAGGCAGGTACTTTAAAGAGTATCTGCCTATGTATCTCAGCTCGAGTTAAGCGATAAATTAACCACCTGAAATAGTTATTTTTAGCTTAATGCTTTTTTACTAACTTTTTTGCAAAAGTAGCGCTTTAATTTCTGCAAGCTCATTTTCAAGCTTTTCTATTTGCGCACGGCTAGCCGGCTCACCGCCATCGCCACTTTCACCATGTTGCTCAGCGCGAAATTGTTCATGCTCTTGCCCCATCACTTCTAACACAGTACCAACCATCATATTTAAAAAGATAAAGGCAGTTAAGAAGATAAAAGTTAAATAATATATCCAACTCATAGGGTGCACAGCCATGGTCTCATACATAACATCTGTCCAGTCTTCAAAGGTAGCAACACGAAAAAGTGTTAACATTGAAATGGACACATCCCCCCAAAGCACCTCATTGATGCTATGAAAAACCATACTACCGATAGCGGCGTAGATGTAGAAAATAACAAACATTAATAAAGCAATGTAGCCCATGCGAGGAATAGCTTTGAGTAATGCGTTAATCAACAAACGTAATTCAGGCACCATAGAAACAAGGCGCAAAACACGAAATACCCGTAATAAACGTGCCAGTAAAACGCCGGTACCACCTGATGGAATTAAGCTACCAATAACAATCACGGTATCAAAAATATTCCAACCACTTTTGAAAAAGCGTTTTTTATCAGGACATGCTAAATAGCGAATAGAAATTTCTACGGCAAAGAAAACGGTAACAGCCACATCTAATACTAACAATACGGCAATGGCATTCGCTGACAAATTATGGGTTTTAGCGCCGATTAACAGGGCGGATAATAAAATAACAGCAATCACTATGCCTTGAAAAACTTTACTGCTATCTATACGCTTTAATTGTTTTTGCGCTGATTGTACAAAATTCATTATTATCTTTGTCCTACCGCTGAATCACTGACAAAAGGGTTACTTCGACGCTCCTGACCAAAAGTACTCATTGGACCATGGCCTGGGATAAAACGAACATCATCACCTAAATGAAATAAGTTTTCTCGAATTGAATGAATCAAGGTTGCATGATCTCCGCGTGGAAAATCCGTTCGCCCAATAGAGCCACTAAACAGTACATCCCCCACTTGCGCTAACTTGGATTCTCGATGGAAAAACACGATATGACCCGGCGTATGACCTGGGCAAAAATAGACTTCCATAGTTATATTACCAAAAGTAACTGTGTCGCCTTGCTCTAAATAACGGCTTGGGTTAAATTTTTTCGCGTAAGAAAAAGCCCCACCAAAACGTTGTTTCTGATCTTCAATACCATCAATCCAAAATTGATCCTCTTTATGAGGACCTTCAATTTCTACTTGATAGAAACTCGATAGATCATGAGTCGCACCAGCATGATCAATATGTGCATGAGTAATTAATATTTTAGCCAATGTTAAATCATGTTGAGTAATGGCGGCTTTAATTCTTTCAATGTTACCGCCAGGGTCTACCACTGCAGCTTGTTTGGTTTCACTACACCAAAATAAAGTGCAATTTTGTTCAAATGGGGTTACCGGGATAATTTGATGATTTAACATAACGGCTCTTCGATGATCACTATTTTCAAAATTGCCGCATTATATCACAAGTTTTTATTAAGCATGACTTGCATAAATGTAACAAAGCACGGATTAGTACTTCCCCTAAGGCGCTTAACTCGGTAAGCTTTGCGCAACTAATATTAACGACTAATTTACTATTTATGAGCACAGTTTCTACCCGCGATTCCTTTCACTCCCGTCTTGGTTTTGTTTTAGCTGCCGCAGGTGCTGCTATAGGCTTAGGTAACATTTGGGGTTTTCCGACCCAAGCAGCCAACAACGGTGGCGGTGCTTTTTTAGTCGTTTATTTAATTGTTACTTTCTTACTTGCTTTACCAGCACTTTACGCAGAAATATATATTGGTAATCAAGCCCAAACCAACCCTGTTTCGGCGTTAGCATCGGCGTGTGGTAAACGCTTTAAAAAACTCGGTCATAATGCCGGCATCATAGGTATCATCGGCGCTATGATGATGTTAAGTTTTTATACCATTGTTGCAGGCTGGATGCTTGCTCACGCCCTCGCCTCACTTACTGAGTTAATTGGCTTAGCAGATTTATCAAAGTGGCTCTCTACTTCAAGCACCTTAAGAAATATTATTTTCACACCTATTTTTATTGTCCTAGGAGCTGCTATCGTGCATCAAGGTGTGCACAGCGGCATAGAACGCTGGTCTGCTCGATTAATGCCAATGCTACTGGTCATGCTTATTGGTTTAATTATCTATATTTTACAACAAGACGGTGCAGCACAAGGGGTAGCGCTTTATTTAATTCCTGATTTTAGCCAAGTAACCGAGCCAAAACTTGTCATCTCAGCCATGGGACAAGCCTTCTTCTCTCTTGCCATTGGTGTAGGCGCTATGATGGCTTATGGTTCGTATATGCCAAAAGGACAAAGTATAGGCAAGCTAGTTATCTCAATTACTTTACTTGATACTTTTATCGCCTTTATCGCCGGTTTATTGATTATTCCAGCGCTTTTTGTTGCACAACATGCTGGGCAAGAGGTGTTTGCAGATGGTCACCTAATTGGTGAAGGGCAACTTATCTTTAATATTTTACCAACTCTATTTAGCTCTATGGGCAGTGTTGGCTTATTGGTTTCTTTTGCTTTTTTTGCGCTACTTTCAATTGCCGCACTTACTTCAACCATTTCATCTACTGAAGTACCTGTAGCTTATTTAGTTGAAGATAAAGCCATGACTCGTAAAAAAGCCACTTGGTTAATCTCAGCGGTAGTATTAATCGCGAGTATGATACTTATCGCCTTCTTTGAGCAATTGTTTGGCTTAGTGATTCAATTATTAACAACAATTCTACAACCGTTAATGTCACTGTTCTACTTTATTGTCGTTGGTTGGTTATGGCAGCGCGGTAATCAATTAACAGATATTGCCAAGTTAAACCAACATAAATCATTAAAGGTACTCGGTTTTTACTTACGCTTTATTTGCCCAGTTTTACTGTTAGTGGTATTTATTAACGTAGCTTTTTAACAAAAAAAATATAATAACAATACCTTGCCAAATCAGGAGAAACCGATGAAAGTATTATTGACCGCGTTATCACTCACACTGTTACTTAGCGCTTGCTCGGCCGAAGTAGGTAGTGAAGAGTGGTGTCAGGAAATGAAAGAAAAAGATAAAGGCGACTGGACTGCCACAGAAACTAAGGATTTTACTAAGCACTGTATCTTCTAACCTTGCTACTTTGCTAGCCTAAATGATGATTTAAGCTAGCAAATTAATTCAATATTTTGTTTAACCCTTGATTACTATTCCAATAACTCTAACTCATCATCAACCAACTCCACCTGCTCTATTTTCTCAAAGCGATTAGCAATTTTATCTGCTGAAGTATGAATTTGTTTCACATCGGTCGCCGCTTGATCGATATGCTTCGCAAGGTTAGCAAAGCGACCTTTAAAGCGGTTAAAGTCTTGCGCTAAATTAGACAGGTGCGCTTGAATGATATGAATTTGCTGACGAGTCGCTTCATCTTTCAATACTGAACGCGCCGTAGTTAATATTGCCATTAAGGTCGTTGGCGATGCTAACCAAACCCGCTTTTTATTGGCATAGTCAACCAAGTCACTTTGGTGGCCATGAATTTCAGCAAAAATGGCTTCTGCTGGAATAAACATAATGGCACCATCAGCGGTTTCATTATCAATTAAATATTTATCACTAATATCGTTTATGTGTTTTTTAATATCCAACTTAAACTGGCGCATCGCAGCTTTTCTATCAAGCTCGGCCACTTCAAAATCCATCATTTTACGGTAGCTTTCTAACGGGAACTTTGAATCAACTACCACGTTGCCGGTAGGTTTTGGTAAAAACAGCACACAATCCGCTATTTTTCCATTTGATAAGGTATGTTGCAATTTAAAGCTTTGCTCAGGTAAAACGTTTCGGATCAAGCTGTTTAGCTGCACTTCACCAAAGGCGCCACGTGAGCGTTTATCATTGAGCACTTCTTGTAAGCTCACCACGTTAGTAGACAGTTCGGTAATTTTTTTCTGCGCATCATCAATTAGCGCTAAGCGCTGTAAAATATCACTAAAGGTTTTAGTGGTTTTTTCAAAACCTTCACTCAGGCGTTTTTCGACCTGACCACTAATCTCTTGTAAACGTTTATCGGTAGAGTCAGTTAAGCCATCAATGCGCTTAGTCATTTGCTCACTACTTTGCGCCAACGTTTTAGCTAACTCTTCACGATTAGCAAGTGCGGTGGTATTTAAGTGCTTAATAAGCTGATCAAGTGATTGGTTTTGATTTTGATTTAATTGTGTTTGCAGTTCATTAAATTGTCGCAATAACTTAATGCGCAAATCTGCCATTTGCTGCTCAAAACTATTGGTTAATTGTAATTGTTGTTTATCTTGTAACTGATTCAGTTGCTGCAGAAAGTCAGCTTGGGTATGTTTAGCTTGTAGCTCAATAAGCTCCTTCAGCTTTTGTTGCTGGCTCTGCTCATTTTTGGCTAAGCGAAGTAAAACCAGTATTAGTAAAGTTGCTAAGGTAATAAAGGCGAATACAGGAAACCAAGTTGATAGCAGCGCTTGCTGCTCTAGGGTGATAGTCATTGATTATAATCTCTAAAAAAGCTAATGGCTTGAATGCCTTATAACACACTGTAAATATTAACAGTAAAGAGATAGATTTCAACAATAAAATTCACCTAATAATAAAACAATAAATTGCACAGCGGTTTCGATTTTCTGTGTCTATACTCAATTTCCTTAGCTCATTTTATTCACCTCACTGACTGAGTACAATTTATGAAGCCAACAACGCTAAAGCAAATTTCCCTCAAACAAATCGCTCTTAAGCAAAACAATAATCTTGTGAATAAAGCGATGAATATCGTTTCATTTCTGGCCTTACCTTTAGTGATCATCACTTTAGTTAGCTGCTCTAAAGCTACGCCCGTGCCTAAAAGCGAATGTAAGGCCGTAATCAGTCATGTAAAAAGTATTTTAAAAGATAAGGCGCCAAGTCGAGCCGAGATGTTAAAACAGTGCAATGGTGCTAGTGATGAGGCGAGAGGCTGTGTCATGGCTGCAAATAAACCGATGAAAATATTACAGTGTGACTTTTAAACCGCTTGGGTTTCACATCATTTAATGCGCTAGAGCAATTTTCTCAGCACACGTTTGTAGCGCTGGTAAAATAGTTTCTCGCAGTTGCTGCCCTGCCCCTTGTGAATTATGTGTGCTGATACTTAATGCAGCGACAACGTCTCCCAAGCTATCAACAACAGGCACAGAAATTGAGGTTAACCCTAACTCTAACTCTTGCTCAACTATGCTATATCCTTGTTGTTTTACTTGTGCAATCTCTGCTATTAACTGCGCTTTATCGGTTAGAGTATACTGAGTAAACTTATCTAACTCACATTGACTTAAAAACAAATCAAGCTCATCGACAGCGAGCTCAGCCAGTAGCACGCGACCTAAAGAAGTTGCAAAAGCGGGTAAGCGAGTACCTACATTTAAACTGATCGACATAATACGCTTAGTCGTAGCGACTCGAGCAACGTAAACGACATCTTCACCATCAAGTACCGCAGCTGAGCATGATTCATTGAGTTGTTCTACTAGTTGCTGCATCAAGGTTTTGCCATGTTGCCAAATATCTTGCGATGAAAGGTAAGCAAAACCCAAATTAAGCACTTTGGCCGTCAATGAGAAAAGCTTTCCTTCTTGTTTGGCGTAGCCCTCAACGACGAGTGTTTGCAAGAACCGCCGCGTTGCTGCCCGAGAAAAACCCGTTTCAACAGCCACCTCAGATAAAGTCATCTTGGCTTGCGGTTTATTAAAAGCTTGAATGACAGCCAAGCCCTTTATTAAGGATTGCACTATCTCTATTGGCTTCTCTTGAATGGTTTTCTTTTGAATGGTTTTGCCAGTTTTTACAGCATTTGTAGTTACTTTTGTCATAAGTTTCACTTAATTTTACCAATATCTTTGACCCGTATCATGTTTTGCTTGTTCATTTTTTGACATAAAAAAAACCGGGATCTACAATAAAGTTCGCTATCGTAACACCTGTTCGGCTAGCGAACAACTGATTCTTTGGTATTAGGTTATATCTCAAAGCCCGTTGTTAACTCAAACAAACTAAAAGATGAGTAGGTCAAATGATAGATAAACGAGTAGCAAGTTGCGCGAGTGCTATTGCTAAGATTAACGATGGCGACACGGTAATGATTGGCGGCTTTGGCGAAGCGGGTAGCCCAATTGAATTAATTCATGCCTTAATTGATCATGGCGCGAAAAACTTAACCGTTATTAACAACAATACTGGCAGTGGTCGCGTTGGCTTAGCAGCATTAATTGAAAATGGCCAAGTCGCTAAAATGATCTGCTCTTATCCACGTACCGCTAACTCCTTAGTATTTCCAGAGCTATACCGCAGTGGGAAAATTGAATTAGAGCTGGTACCACAAGGCACTTTAGCTGAACGCATTCGTGCAGGTGGTGCTGGTGTGCCAGCATTTTTCACCAAAACCTCTGTTGGAACTCCCCTTAGCGAAGGCAAAGAGCAGCGCAACTTTGATGGCGAATATTATGTGATGGAGCGGAGTTTAAAAGCCGACTTTGCTTTAATTAAAGCTAAACAAGCCGACAGATACGGTAATTTAGTTTTCAATAAAACCGCTCGTAATTTTGCCCCTATTATGGCGATGGCAGCAACAACAACCTTAGTGCAAACCAATGAAATGGTTGAACTAGGCGACATCGATCCTGAAAACGTAGTAACACCGGGGATTTTTGTTAATGAAATTATCGAAGTCACTCAGCCACAGCAAGAATCAGCTTTAGTAAGCGCGGGGGTTATTTATCCTACGCCTGTTGAGCTAAACACCAGCGAAGGAGCTAAATAACTATGACCAATATAAACATAAGCCAAGCCAATACAACTGACCAACAAGTTGGCTGGAATCGCGAACAAATGGCGCAACGTTGTGCACAAGACATTGAAGATGGCAGTTATGTCAATTTAGGCATAGGTATTCCTGAAAAAGTAGCGAAGTACGTACCTGATGGTCGAGAAGTTATTTACCATACCGAAAATGGTTTATTAGGCATGGGTACAGCGCCTAGTGATACTGAACTAGATCCAGACTTAATCAATGCCGGTAAAAAGCCCGTTACCGCGATACCTGGCGCGTCATATTTTCATCACGGAGATAGCTTTGCCATGATACGCGGTAATCATATTGATGTTTGCGTGCTTGGCGCCATGCAAGTATCCAGTAACGGGGATTTAGCAAATTGGTCAACAGGTGCCGCTGATGCCATTCCTGCCGTAGGTGGTGCTATGGATTTAGTCGCGGGGGTAAAAACCATTTATATCATTACCCAACACACCACCAAAACAGGTGCCGCTAAAATATTGCCTGAGTGTACTTTCCCATTAACAGGTCAAGGGGTTGTTAGCCGCATATACAGTGATTTAGCCGTTATCGATGTCACGGCTGATGGCTTAGTTCTAACCGAGTTAGCCCCTGGTATTAGTTTTGACTATGTACAACAACGTACTGGTGTTGTGCTAATTAACGCATTGTAATTAATTTTTAAACAAACTGATAAAGCAGAATTAAGCACTGTTAGTTGAAAGTATTGCAGCGAGAACAAACAAGGCGTACTAGCCGTCCATGGAGCTCGACATAAGCATCCATGCTTATGAAGCTTGTTTTATCTCATCTGCAAAACTTTCTTAAATGCTAGCACCTGTATTTATAACCGTAATTAGTCAGTAAAGCTTGCCTAAAAACAGTTAATAACTTGAGAAATATTATGAGTAAAAGTGAACAGTTATTTGCAAAAGCACTAAAAGTATTACCAGGCGGCGTTAGTCGCAATACTATTTTTAGAAAACCACATCCTTTCTACGCAGCGCAAGGTGAAGGTTGCTACGTTACTGACGTTGAAGGTGTTACCCGCATTGATTTCGCCAATAATATGGCGTCATTAATTCATGGTCATGCCTACCCTGGCATTGTTGATTCAGTGTCTGCACAACTTGCCAAAGGCAGTTGTTTTACCATGGCAACTGAAGCAGAAGTCAATTACGCCGAGCTTTTATGTGATCGTGTGCCAAGTTTTGACAAAATCCGCTTTGTTAACTCTGGTACTGAAGCAGTTATGGCGATGCTAAAAGCATCACGCGCTTATACGGGTAAAGCTAAAATAGCGAAAGTTGAAGGGGCTTATCATGGCGCTTATGACTACGCTGAAGTCAGTCAAACCGCCAACCCTAGTAACTGGGGTGATGTTAATAACCCCAATAGCACACCTGTTGCTGTTGGTACCCCTGAAAAAGCGCTAGAAGATGTGGTGGTTATTCCCTTTAACGATGTTGAACGCGCGATTAATATTCTTGATCAACACAAAGACGAGATTGCTTGTATTTTAGTTGACTTACTCCCGCATCGTGTTGGTTTAATTCCAGCCAGTAATGACTTTATCAATGCCCTGCATAAATGGACGCGAGATAATAAATCCTTATTAGCATTTGATGAAGTGATTACATTTAGAACTAATTACCGTGGTGCTCAGCAAAATTACGATGTTGAACCCGACATTACCGCTATGGGTAAGGTGATCGGTGGCGGCTTCCCTGCCGGCGCGTTAGCAGGTCGCGATGAAGTAATGAAGGTCTTAGACCCAACCGAAGCTAAAGTATTACTGCCACACTCTGGCACTTTCTCTGCAAACCCTATCACCATGACTGCAGGTTTGGCCGCAATGAAAGACTTTGACCAAGCAGCAGTCGCTAAACTTAATGATTTGGCCAACTATGCTAAAGCAGAAATCAGTAAAGCGATAGCTGATGTTGGTATTGCTGCCTGCGTAACGGGCGCTGGCAGTATGTTTAGAGTGCACTTAAAAGCTCAGCCCCCGAAGAACTATCGCGAAGCCTACGCTGATAAGACAGAAAGTGCTTTAATAACCAAATTACTTGATCACTTATTCGATAATGGCATTATGATGATAAACACTTGCTCAGCCACGCTATCAACCGCCATGGGTAAAAAAGAAATCGATCATTTAGTCAGTGCATTAAAAGATGGTTTTGACATGCTAAAACCAGAGATGACTAAATAGTTTTTAGCGAAAATAAAAATAACTGGATTCCCGATAAAACACTTCGGGAATGACTCAAAAAAATTATTGATAAAAGTAACAAATATATCTCAAAGGTAATTGAGATGTTTTCTAGGAAAAGGCACGGAGTTGACGTTAGTCAATGAGTACTTTTGACAACGAAAACACTCAAGTAGCAAGGAGTATATGTTGTTGCTTAGGAATGAAATATGACTGAAGTATATATTTGTGACGGGGTTAGAACCCCTATTGGCCGGTATGGTGGCTCACTTTCATCAGTTCGCGCTGATGACTTAGCAGCCATTCCACTTAAAGCATTAAAAGAAAGAAACCCAGAGTTAGACTTAAACAAAGTTGACGATGTTATCTTAGGTTGTGCCAACCAAGCCGGCGAAGATAATCGAAATATAGCGCGAATGAGTTTATTGCTCGCTGGCTATCCAATAAATGTTGCTGGTATTACCGTGAACCGCTTATGTGGCTCGGGCATGAATGCCATTGCCATGGCAACTAACAGCATTAAAGCAGGTGAAGCTGAACTGCTCATCGCTGGTGGCGTAGAAGCGATGACTCGTGCACCTTATGTGATGGGCAAAGCTGACACCGCTTTTTCTCGTTCTCAAGAAATGTTCGATACCACCATGGGTTGGCGTTTTGTTAACAAGCAATTAGATAAAGCGTACGGCACTGAAACCATGCCAGAAACCGCTGAAAATGTTGCGGAGCAATTTAACATTAGCCGAGAAGATCAAGACAAGTTTGCTTTTGCCAGTCAAAGCAAAGCTAAGGCAGCGCAAGAAAGTGGCTTTTTTAGCGATGAAATAGTACCGGTGGTCATACCGCAGCGCCGTGGTGGAGATATTATTTTTGAGCACGATGAGCATCTACGTCTAACACCGTTAGATAAACTTGCTACCTTAAAAAACCTCTTTAGAGAGCTTGGAACAGTCACCGCAGGTAATGCTTCGGGCATCAATGATGGCGCCGCTGCCGTTATTCTCGCAACAAAGGAGGCTGCTGCTGAAAACGGGTTAACACCCATCGCTAAAATTGTCGGCTCTGCAGTTATCGGGCTAGAGCCAAGAATCATGGGTATTGGTCCAGCGCCAGCAAGCGCTAAATTATTAAAACGTTTAGGCTTAAGCATTGATGATATTGATATTATCGAATTTAACGAAGCGTTTGCCGCACAAGCATTGGCTAGTGCCCGCGAACTTGGACTTAAAGATGATGATGAGCGCTTAAACCCACAAGGGGGTGCAATAGCTCTTGGGCATCCACTAGGGATGAGCGGTACTCGCATTGTGCTTTCAGCAGCTAAACAACTTGAACGTTCAAATAAGCGATACGCTCTATGCGCTATGTGTATTGGCGTTGGTCAAGGTATTGCTATGGTTATTGAAAAGGCTTAGCTAAAAGATATAAAACAAAAGGGGAAAACTTAGCGTTTTCTCCTTATTATTTAAGGTACTACCCTGATAAAGCATCCAATAGATGTAGAGAAGGCTATGTCAACCTTCACCATAAACCGACAAAAACAAACATTAAAAATCATAAATTTACATCAACACTGACACATAGCAGGACGTTATTTTATCTGTTTTAGATCACAAAGAGAGAAAAATCACCGGCATAATAATGGAGCTCGTAACTGCGTCTAGAAATTTTGAGAATGTTACCAAAAAAGTCTTCCATATAAACTAAGCGGTGCAGTTTTTCTCCTTACTAAGTAATCTATTTCTTCGTGCTCTTCGTATTAGATAATATAAAGACACTTAGAGGAGATCGTTATGGAGTACAAACCAACAATTATCGGTATTGCTGATTCAACTCACTATTTAGTTGGAGTGACTGATTCTAAAGATAACTTTACAGCATTACCTTCACTGCAAGACGTTGCTATTTGTATATCGTTATCAGAGGCTAAAAATTTGCTCAAAAGCCACAGTGTACATACTGCACAATTAACACTTCAGACCGCTTACGATGAAATGTGTGGTTTACCCGCTTCGGCTACTGCACATGAAACCATCCATTTTTAATTTGAAGTTTATGAGGTTACACAAGTATCCAGCCTTATTTAATAAGGTTATTTCTCAAGATAAAAACGAAGTGCTGGTAAATAACTATGACACCCATGTTAATTATTATGGATGGCTTAATTAGTTCTAATAAGTGCTCTTAATTGAATAGCTGACAGCTGATTAGTGTTTGCGCGTTAGGAGAATTAGATGTGGGTTTTAGTTTGTGTAACCTTAATAATCAATGAAAATAGTAAGGTTACACAAACTGCTGATGCTGACTTATATTTATCAAGAATCGTTGTTATTGAAAAACTCCACTTGTTGTAATAATTGCTGTGACTGGTCTTCCATAGACTTACTCGCAGCTGCTGCCTCTTCAACTAAGGCACTATTTTTTTGTGTCATTTCATCCATTTGACTCACGGCAGAGCTTACTTCACTGATCCCTTCAGATTGCTCTTTACTCGCACTATCAATATCACTAACCATTTTACTAACATCTTCAATAGCACTTACCAACTCATCAAAGGTTTTACCGGTTTGATTGACTAATGCTGTACCTTGCCCTACCGCTTCAACACTGTCGTTAATCAAGCCTTTAATTTCCTTCGCCGCCCCTGCCGAGCGTTGCGCTAAATTTCGAACTTCAGAAGCAACTACAGCAAAGCCACGGCCCTGCTCTCCTGCTCGGGCAGCTTCCACCGCCGCATTTAACGCTAACAAGTTGGTTTGAAAGGCTATTTCATCAATAACACTGATTATATCTGCGATTTTTTTACTCGATTTATTGATATCGTTCATTGCAGATATAGCACTGCCAACAACGTCTCCACCATCACGTGCTTTGGTCATCACCGATGATGACAAGCTACTTGCTTGAGAGGCATTTTCAGAGTTTTGTTTTACAGTGCTTGTTAACTCTTCCATCGCAGAAGCTGTTTCTTCCAAGCTTGATGCTTGCGATTCGGTGCGATGACTCAGTTCATTATTTCCCGCGGCAATTTCTCTCGCTGCATTAAATACATTTGTCGAGGTTGTTCTAATATCTCCAACCATATCATTTAATATGCTTATCAATTCGTTTAAAGAATTACCAACGACGCTAAACTCGCCGGGTAACTCGTTTTTGATAGCGTTATTTAAGTTGCCTTTTGCCAAAGTCATTAATACCGCTTTAATTTCTTCGACTGCACTTTTGCGCCCCGTAATATCTGTCGCATATTTCACTACTTTAAACGGTCTACCATTTAAATCCATGATGGGGTTGTAAGAGGCTTGGATCCACACTTCTTTGCCGCCTTTACCTAAGCGTTTGTATTCTGCTGATTCAAATTCACCGCGATTCAGCTTTTCCCAAAAATCCTTATATTCTTGACTTCTAGCGAAATCAGGCTCGGCAAACATGCTGTGATGTTTACCTTTAATTTCATCTAACCTGTACCCCATAGTGGTGAGGAAATTATCATTGGCATTAATGATACTGCCATCCATATTAAATTCGATCACAGCTTGTGACATACCTATCGCATCTATTTGCCCTGAGTAATCAGCATTTTTTAGTTTTTGTTCGGTAACGTTACTAGCATATTTCACCACTTTAAAGGGCTGACCATTTAAATCCAAGATGGGGTTGTAAGAGGCTTGGATCCACACTTCTTTGCCGCCTTTCCCTAAGCGTTTATATTCTGCCGATTCAAATTCACCGCGGTTCAGTTTTTCCCAAAAAGCCTTATATTCTAGACTTCTAGCGAAATCAGGCTCAGCAAACATGCTGTGATGTTTACCTTTAATTTCATCTAGCGTGTAACCCATGGTAATGAGGAAATTATCATTGGCATTGATGATAGTGCCATCCATATTAAATTCGATCACTGCTTGTGACATACCTATCGCATCTATTTGTCCTGAGTAGTCGGCATTTTTTAATTTTTGCTCGGTGACATCACTGGCATATTTTACCACCTTAAATGGCTGACCATTTAAATCCATAATGGGATTGTATGATGCTTGGATCCAGACTTCTTTGCCGCCTTTCCCTAAGCGTTTATATTCTGCCGATTCAAACTCACCGCGATTCAGTTTTTCCCAAAAGGTCTTATATTCTATACTTCTAGCGAAATCAGGCTCGGCAAACATGCTGTGATGTTTGCCTTTAATTTCATCTAGCGTGTAACCCATGGTGATGAGGAAATTCTCATTGGCATTAATGATAGTACCGTCCATATCAAATTCAATGACCGCTTGTGACATGCTAATGGCATTTATTTGTCCCGAGTAATCAGCATTTTTTAGTTTTTGCTCGGTTACATCGCTAGCAAACTTTACCACTTTAAAGGGCTTACCGTCTAAACCTAAGATCGGGTTGTAGGATGCTTGTATCCAGACTTCTTTTCCTCCCTTGCCTAAACGTTTATATTCTGATGACTCAAATTCTCCACGGTTTAGCTTTTCCCAAAACGCTTTATATTCTGCACTGTCAGCGAAATCAGGTTCAGCAAACATGCAGTGATGTTTACCTTTAATTTCTTCCAGCGAATACCCCATAGTGCTGAGAAAGTTTTCATTGGCTGTGATGATGGTGCCGTCCATATTAAATTCTATTGTGGCTTGGGCTTTACTTATTGCTTGAAACTGTGCGGATAAATCTAACAGCTCAATCTCTTTCGCTCGAATATCTGTTATGTCTTGAAATTCAATAAAGTGTCCTTGAATTTCCCCTTGATCATTGAAGACTCTTGAAACAGAAGCACTGAAAGTTAAACCTTCAATACTTATCTCTGTTGTCCAATATGGGGTGTTTTGGTCTGAAAATGAATTATCTGAAGTATTCAACTCTTGATATATAGCGTCTATAGAAGAGCCAAGTAATGCTTTCTCGTTTGCTTGAAATTTTGACCAACGACGCTGAAAAGTTTTCTCATACTCTTTGAGTAGGTTTATTGTCGCTTGGTTGATGTAGTTAATGTTTAGGTCATTATCAATACGGATTGTAGCTATTACAGACCTATCCATAAACTCTTGAAAATCTAGAGATAAACATCCAGCTTGTTTGTTTTTTATATTCATTCTTAATCTCGTCCTTTTCATGTTGCATAAAGTTTTAATCCAGCTAAAGCATTGCATTAACCTTTATAGCCTTATCAATGACTAGAAGATTAATATCAATGCTATTAGCGGTAGAAAACGAATTTACCAGACAATAATTGATACTACCGTTTCATTTATTATTCAGCTAATTAAGGAGAACCCTAGCTCCTTGCTAAATTAAAGGTAAGACAAAATTCTTCATAATCAAGTTTATTTAACAAATAGATGAAGATTTTCATCTTGAGTAAAGCCTTGTTTAGTTTAGGGTTAAATAACGTAAGTGGAGAGACAAAAACAAGCAGGTACTTTTTACGATAAACCGTGCCGCACTTACTTGCCCATTAACTTGGCGGTGCAAAGGTTGCTTGGGAATAGCTGCTAAGCAGAGCGAGAAAGTTCAAGGTAAATAAATTGCAACTAGGTTTACATTTGAAAAAGCTCAGGAACTAACTAATCTCAATAGATAAGTTTAAATAAGAGTACTGGCATTTTGCTTCAAAGCTTCTTAATAACGTTAGCTCTACTAGCTTTCTCACCTAGTTGCTCTGCTGAAAAGTTAAGAGTAGCTTTTGGCAACACGCTTGCTCCTTGGGTAATGGCCGAAAGCAATGACGGGATATTAATAGACCTTATTAGTGAGGCGATGGAGCCACTGGGCTATGAAATAGAAAAAGTATACTACCCCTACGCTAGACGAATACGTTCGTATCAATCAAACATCGTCGATGTAGTCTGCGATATTAACCAAAACAATATCACCAGTTCAAATCTCTTCGGGCACTTCTCTGGTAATATTTACGCCTATGAAAATTATGCGTTTAGCCTGGAGAGAAACAACTATCATTTCAACAGTATTAGTGATTTAGGTAAATACAGTTTATTGTCTTGGCAAGGAGCAAGAAATCACCTCGGCAGTGCTTACGACAAGATGGCAGCCAATAATCCCGTCTATTTAGAAACCCATAACCAAAAATTACAAGTGAAAATGCTTTTTCTGGGCAGGGTCGATACTGTCTCTTATACACATCTGACGCTGCCGACGATCTACTCTGTGTAGAT
>CAJXPG010000071.1 GCA_913057925.1 uncultured Colwellia sp.
GCCCCGAAGCGAGATGCGCATGATACGCTTCTCAGTTTTGATGTCAACGTTTTTTAAAATGTTTTTCAAATTAATTTGAAAGGCTTTTAAAAGTAACCGCTAAGTTAGCTGATTTACCATAATAGTAAGTAGATAACTTATCAAAACAGCTCTTTGGGTTACCCCTTGGAACTGGTGGCGCATTTTAGATAGTTTTCACTTTCGATCAAGTGTTATTTTCAAATTTATGTTTGATCGCGCAATTATAGTACAAGCCGTCTATTAATTGGCCTAAAACTAAGGATCTTTTACGATCCATTAACTGATCACTATATATTCCAGATATAGCCAACACTCAGCCAAGACAATAATAATAGGCGAAAATACAAAAATTACCGTATATTTTTGCTTTATTTGTTCGTTAAAACAATAAAACCGACACGAAGGTCGGCTTTATTCATTCTAAGATATTAAATTTACTGATCAAATTTATAGATCTACGCTTTAATATTACAGTGAATTAAATTTTAAACTTACTGCTCTCGAGCAATTGCACGGTAAGCAATATCAGTTCTGAACTCAACACCCTGCCAAGATATCTGGTGTAATAATTCATAAGCCGCTTGTTGAGCTTCTGTTACCGTATTACCTAAAGCAGTAGCACATAATACACGGCCACCATTAGTTACCACTTCACCTTGCTCGTTTAACTTAGTTCCAGCATGGAAAGTTTTAGCAGCATCATTTTGATTAGTCTTTAAACCTGAAATAACATCGCCTTTAGGATAGCTTGCCGGGTAACCTTGAGCAGCAAGCACTACACCTACAGCAGCACGTTGGTCAAAATCGATAGTTACTTTATCAAGTTCACCACGTGTTGCAGCTAAACACAGTTCAACTAAATCAGATTGTAAACGCATCATGATAGGTTGTGTTTCAGGATCACCAAAACGACAATTGTACTCAATTACATTAGGTGTACCATCAGCAGCAATCATTAAACCTGCATATAAAAAGCCACTGTATGGCGCATCTTCATTTGCCATGCCTTCTACTGTAGGCATAATAACCTCAGCCATAATGCGATCATGAATTTCAGGTGTAACTACTGGCGCAGGCGAGTAAGCTCCCATGCCACCAGTATTCGGACCTAAGTCACCATTTAGCGCACGCTTATGATCTTGGCTTGTCGCCATTGGTAATACGTTCTTTCCGTCAACCATAACAATAAAGCTTGCTTCTTCACCTTCAAGAAACTCTTCAATCACAACACGGTGTCCAGCATCGCCAAAAGCATTACCGGCTAACATATCTTCGATAGCATCTTCAGCTTCTTTTAGTGTCAACGCAACAATTACCCCTTTACCCGCAGCTAAGCCATCAGCTTTAACAACGATTGGAGCACCTTGTTCACGAACATAAGCAAGTGCTGGTGCAACTTCAACAAAGTTAGCGTAACTACCTGAAGGAATCTTATTACGTGCTAAAAAATCTTTAGTGAATGATTTAGAGCCTTCTAATTGTGCTGCTTTAGCACTTGGGCCGAATATAGCTAAACCTTGTGCTTGGAAAGCATCAACAACGCCATCAACCAGTGGTTGTTCTGGACCAACAATAGTTAAGGCAACGTCTTCACTTTGAGCGAAGGCAACCAAAGCAGCATTATCACTAACATCAATAGCAACATTTTCTAATTTTGCTTCTGTTGCTGTACCCGCATTACCTGGGGCAACAAATACTTTAGTAACCTGACTTGATTGAGCAGCTTTCCATGCAAGAGCATGTTCACGACCACCGCTACCAATAACTAAGATTTTCATATGTTTTTCCTATGTATTTTTCTTATGCCGAGCCAGTACTTATTTTGCTGGCTTAACAAATTTTAATGTCATGCGATCACTCTCGCCAATCGCTAAATATTTTTCTCTATCTTTATCTTCTAGTGCTAAACGCGGTGGTAAAGTCCACACACCTTTAGGGTGGATGGCTAAATCTTTTGCGTTTGCATTCACTTCGCTTGAACCAGCAAATCTAAAGCCCGCTGCTTTTGCTTGTTTTATGGTTTTAGTTTCAGAAACATAACCACGTGCTTTTTCTGCATCAACGCCTGCAGGCAATCTATGCTCAACCACACCTAAAACACCACCTGGTTTTAACGCGTTAAACGCATCTTTAAACACTTGTTCAACACCAGCATCTTTCCAGTTATGTAGGTTTCTAAACGTTAACACTAAATCAGCAGTACCTTGTGGTGCTAATTCACTTTGTTGACGTGGAGTAAAATCAGTTAATACTACTTCACTGAATACAACATCAGAAGCTAACTTCTTCACCAACTTTTTACGTGAATTACTATAGTAGTTATCTTCACCAGTATCTGGGTAATGAGCACCGTATAAAGTACCTTTACCTTTTAAAGCAGGTGCTAAGATTTCTGTGTACCAACCGCCGCCTGGGGTAATTTCAACCACAGTCATGCTTGGTTTAAAACCAAAAAAGCTCAATGTTTCAATTGGATTACGGTATTGATCACGTGCTTTATTTTTCGCGGTACGGTGATCACCTGCTACTGCTGTTTCAAGTGCTTTAGTTGAAGCATCACTTTGATGGGCATGAGTATCATGTGCTGTAGCAGATAAACTCAATGCTCCACAACTTAGAGTGATCGCAACCGCAATAGATTTAAGCGCATTTGTTTTAATTGTCATAACTATGGTCCTTGTAAAAATTATTATTATGCTCGCCTATATTTATCATATAGTGATTAAGCAATTAATTAACGGCAATATTTATAACAGATTTAAAACAAACAAGCAGCGTTGATTCGTACATATATGTAACATAATAAATCAACACTGCTTTGATAAGTTATTCAGATAAGTTCACTTCTTAGATTCCCGCCAAGAGAATGCGGGAATGACAAACGTGTAGTGTGACTACACAGCTCATCTTTTTACTTATCAGAAATAAGCACCTTCCAATTAATGCAGTACTCTATGCTGCTCAATTCAATTTAAAGAAAAAGGCACGGAGCTGACAAATGTCATTACTCCGAACATTCTATACTCCGCCTTTCAGGCCTGCCTTCGGAAGTTAAAATTACTTCCCGAAGAATTTGTGAGTACATTTAACGTTTAAATTGAACCTTCAGAAACCTCAAACACTATTAACGGAGAACCTTTAAGCTAGAGGATTCAAAATCAAATGATAAGCACGGAGCGTATGACTATACGTGAGTACTTATCCTGAAGAGTTTGTATTCTCTAGCGACAAGGTTATTTGTTAATGGCGGAAGTGACGCATACCGGTGAACACCATCGCAATGTTATGTTCGTCTGCTGCTGCGATAACTTCATCATCACGCATTGAACCACCAGGCTGAATTACCGCAGTAATACCTGCTTCAGCCGCAGCATCTAAACCATCACGGAATGGGAAGAATGCATCTGATGCCATTACAGAACCTTTAACTTCTAAGTTTTCATCAGCAGCTTTAATACCAGCAACTTTCGCTGAATATACACGGCTCATTTGGCCAGCACCAACACCAATAGTCATGCTATTTTTAACATAAACAATGGCGTTTGATTTAACGTATTTAGCAACTTTCCAACAGAACTGTAGGTCCCGCATCTCTTCTTCTGAAGGTTGACGCTTAGTCACTACTTTTAAATCACTGCTGGCAACTTTACCTTGATCACGGTCTTGTAATAACAAGCCACCGTTAACACGTTTGTAATCTAAACCTGAAGTCTGTGTATCCCACTGACCACACTCTAGTAAACGTACATTTGGTTTAGCTGAAACAATTTTCGCTGCTTCTGCAGAAATAGATGGAGCAATAATTACTTCAACGAATTGACGAGAAACAATTGCTTCAGCAGTTTGTGCATCTAATTCACGGTTAAACGCGATAATGCCACCAAAAGCAGACGTTGGGTCTGTTTTAAAAGCACTTTCGTAAGCCGCTAGAATGTTGTCACCAATAGCAACACCACATGGGTTAGCATGCTTAACAATCACACAAGCCGCTTCTTCAAATTCTTTAACACACTCTAATGCAGAATCAGTATCGGCAATGTTGTTATAAGATAATGCTTTACCTTGAATTTGCTTAGCAGTAGAAATTGATGCTTCTTCAGGATTTGCTTCAACATAAAAAGCAGCATCTTGATGAGAGTTTTCACCGTAACGTAAATCTTGCGTTTTAATAAACTGGCTATTAAAAGTACGAGGGAATTTAACTTTGTTATCAAACGATGCTGTAGACTCTTCTTCGCCGTACGCTGGTAACATTTTACCAAAGTAGTTAGCAATCATACCGTCGTAACTTGCCGTATGCTCATAGGCAGCAATTGCTAAGTCAAAACGTGTTTTATACGTTAAAGAATCATTGTTATTGTCTAATTCAGCTAAAACACGACCGTAATCGCTAGCATTTACAACAATAGTCACATCTTTATGGTTTTTCGCCGCAGCGCGAACCATCGTTGGACCACCAATATCGATATTTTCAATAGCATTTTCTAAAGAACAGTTCTCATCGCTCACTGCATTAGCAAATGGGTAAAGGTTAACTACAACCATATCAATTGCGCTGATATTGTTTTCTTCCATTACGCCTTCATCCATACCACGACGTGCTAAGATGCCGCCATGTACTTTAGGGTGTAATGTTTTAACACGACCATCCATAATTTCTGGATGACCTGTGTAATCCGATACTTCAGTAACTTTAATACCGTTTTCAGCTAATAATTTTGCTGTACCGCCAGTAGAAAGAAGATCAACACCTTTCTCACTTAGACGTTGAGCAAACTCAACAATACCAGTTTTATCAGAAACACTTAACAGTGCGCGCTTAATTGGACGAGGAGTATCCATCGTTTATTTACCTTATTGGTTGTAACTTACTGCTAACTTAGTGCCGACTCGCCGCTAACTTGCAAAGCTACATGATTATTAAAAATGATTTACGTGGTTTTCATTGATTTAAAACATAAAAAGCACCCGAGGGTGCTTTTTATTTAAAATTCGATATTAGTTCATACCGTATTTTTTAAGTTTCTTGCGTAACGTACCGCGGTTGATGCCTAATAAGTTGGCAGCGCGGGTTTGGTTACCGCGAGTGTACATCATAACTTCTTCTAACATTGGCGCTTCAATTTCGCTCAATACAAGGTCATACATATCATCAACATCGTTACCATTTAATTGTGATAAGTAGTTGCTTATAGCGATTTTAGCTTGGCTACGTAATGGAGATGTTTTAGTTTGTGTTTGAATATCGCCAGTGATAAATGGAGAAGAAACATTTTGTTCGAACATATGATATAACTCTTTCTTTTGTTAATAAAAATAAAATAAAACTACGATAATTTGTACTAGTTAATATAACGAGTAGCGAAATCATCAAAAAATTCACCTAACGTCACCAACTGTTCATCGGTCGACGTTAAGGCATTAAAAATAGCTCTAAACGCTTTGCCTTGGTCAATAGTAAAACCCGCACTGAAACCTTCACAAGTCTCAACCAAATTTTGTATATACCAAGAAACATGTTTTCTAGCGATCATCACTCCTTTGAAATCACCATAAAACTGATGTAATGCCACAACATGAGCCAATACTATTGAGCGAACCTCGCTCAATGCAGGCGCTAACATTTTGTCTCCCGTAGCCAAGAAATGATTAATTTCTCGGAAAATCCACGGACGACCCTGTGCACCACGGCCAATCATTACAGCATCTGCACCCGTATGGTTTAATACCTGTAGTGCTTTTTCAGGTGAGGTAATATCACCATTTGCCACTACCGGAATTGAAATAGACGCTTTAATTGCTTTAATAGTGTCGTATTCCGCATTGCCTTTATAAAAGTCATTGCGAGTACGGCCATGCACTGCGAGTGATGCTATACCACTATCTTGAGCAATCTTAGCTATTTCAATACCATTACGAGTATCTTCACACCATCCAGTGCGAATTTTTAGTGTCACCGGAATATCTACCGCTTTCACCACAGACTGAACAATACGCTCAACCTGCACAGGATCTCTCAATAACGCAGACCCTGCTAATTTTTTGTTTACCTTTTTTGCTGGGCAGCCCATATTGATATCAATAATTTGTGCGCCATTATCAGCATTTATCTTGGCAGCAAAGGCTAATTCTTCAGGACAGCTTCCAGCAATTTGTACACTGCGGATACCTGCATCATCACCATGCAACATTCTTAATTTTGACTTTTCGGTATTCCATACTTTCGGGTTTGACGAAAGCATTTCGGAAACGGCTAAACCCGCACCCATTTGACAACATAATTGTCTAAAAGGTTGATCGGTGATCCCTGCCATTGGGGCAAGCATTACCTGCGAATTTAGTTGATAAGAGCCAATCTTCATACTGCTGTTTTTTTGAGCTACCTTTCAAAAGGGCGCTAAGTTTACGCGTTTTTTTTTCAATTGAAAAGCATAGAATTTGAACAATTTTAGCTTTTTTTCGACTTTTTGATATTGACATTTATTAAAGTATTAAAGTGGGCGGAAATCGTACAATTATCTAACAAATTTGTTGACAAATAGCACAAAAAAAGACAATAGCAAAAATGCCGCAAACTTAGCTCGAATAAAGGCTACAACTGTGGCAGAGTAAATTTACTAAGCGCGGGTTAATCACCAAGCTAAAGCAATAATAACTTTCAGTTAATTTACCAATCAGTGAAGAAGCCATGACAACTATTTTACGACTCCCAATTACCAATGTGTTCGGTAAAGGTGACTACAGCGCCACTTTACACCTTGGCAGTGAACAATCCCCGGTAAACTTACTGCTTGATACCGGCAGTAGCACGCTAGTGGTTAAAGAAGAAAACTATCAAGGCAAACTCGATAAAAACTTAACCGCCACCGCCACAGTGCAAGAAGTTAATTATGGCGTTGGCGGCTGGAACGGCCCCGTTATTCATACCAGCATTAATATTCATGAGCATTGCGAGAAATCAGAGCACCCGCAAAAGCTATCTCACACAGCCAGTATAAATTTATCAAACGCCCCGGTTGCCTTAGTTAATTCCACCAAGCAAAGTAAAACCTTTGGCGACAGCGATGGTATTTTAGGTTTGGCCTATCACCACTTAAATAAAGGTTTTGATTTTAGCCAATACTTTACCGAACATAATATTAGCCCACCGGTAAGTTATCCTTGGCCATTTAATAATAATGCGATAGCCGAAGCGCAAGCTGAAGATCTCAAATCATTTAAAAAACTGATGTGGCAATATCCCGAGCATGACATTACGCCTTACTTTACTTTATTAGAGCAACAGCAACTTAGTGCCAATAAGTTTGCTTTTCACTCAAAGCGCTCTGCTATTCATATCAATCAAGAAAATACCGAACAAACGCCCGCAGAAAAACTCAGCCAAGATCCACTCAACCAAGGTTTTTTAATCTTAGGTGGCGGTGAAGAACAAACCGATTTATACCAAGGCGACTTTCAAAGCATCAAAGTTGAACACGATGTGTATTACAATGTTGAACTCAAATCAGTACAAATCGCTAGCAACAAGGTCATTAACGCCGCGCCGCTAGAACAAAAGCACTTAAAAAGCTACTTCACCAACGCCATTATCGATACTGGCGCAGGCGGCATAGTACTTACCTCAGAAATTTACCAACAAGTGATTAAAGAACTCAGTGCTTGCAATGTAAAGTTTGCCCAGCTATTAGCGCCCTTTAAAGAAATGAGCGCGCAACTTACCGGCATCGATGCCAACGAACTCGACTTAAGCCAGTGGCCAACCTTGTATTTTACTTTTGTTAATGAAAACGCAACCACCACAAGCGCAGAGCAAACTCAAGTACTTGCTTGCCCACCACAAATGTATTGGCAAATTAATACACCAAATTACGGCAAAGCTTGTTTGCGTTTATTAAGCCAATTACCACAATGGCCAAATCAAAGCATTATTGGTTTACCGCTATTGAATAACTATTACGTGGTGTTTGATCGCTCAGCCGAGCAAACTGGCGTGGTGAAATTTGCCAAGCAAAAATAAATCTAGTTGCCTCCCAATAATCCACAGCTGTCATCCACATAACCAATAACAGTCATCCTCGAAGTGTCCTGTCGAGGGTCCATTCACTTCAATCACAAATATTTGAATAAGTCAGAGCTAGATTCAAGATAATTGCTCCTGCATTATCTAATAAGTGGCATCCGTGCCACGTCCGACAAGAAAACTCGGGAATGACGATGCAACTAATGCATTAGCCATTAGAACCGGTGTCATCCTCGAAGTGTCTAGTCGAGGATCCATTCACTTCATATCACATCACTGCATATCACATCACTGCATATCACTTCACATGACCACAGGATGATTTTTTTGCCCAATAATTTATCCATGTTGACAGCGCCAAATCGTCCCACACACCACAGTTTGTCTATATGTACAATAACAAGTTAAAGTTACAGAAAAACGTTGTAATATTCAGCTAACAAATTTCACTATTTTTCATTAGCTTACTTTTGCTAAACCTGCTAGTTTAGATGCCATTAAATGGAGTAACAGAATCGTAAACTTTGTTAACAAACAAAGCGCGCAATTTAAACAACAATAAAATGGAGTAAGAAGTATGAAAACAGTAATCGATCTACTAGCGACAATGGCCAATGATGCAAGCTTAGTTAGCACGCAAGAACTTAATGCATTATTAACAAACGCTGACATTTCAACAAAACAGCAACAAGCTATTTTGGCGCAAGATAGCCAAGAACTAGCTGATACCATAACCAACTTCCCTATTTCTATGTGCTCAATTGTTTCTGCACCTGAAGATGACGAACAAGAAAGCCAAGAAGAAAGTAAAAACGAAGAAGCAAAAAGTATGCTTAAATTCGTTGCCAATGCTTAATTAACATAACGTTAAGCATTCAAGTTAAATCACCAGCGTAAAGTAGTAAGTTAAAGGAATGATACTGCTATGAGTTCAAGTTATATTGCCAACAATTCACGTATACACTCAGTAGCAGTATTATTTATATCCTTGCTAGGTTTTACTCAACCTGCGCACAGTGCACAGCCCACATTACCCCAAACAACCACAACAATTAAACCTGCCGTAACAACTCAAACCATTAGCGCTAGCCAAACACTCTTAGCAAGCAAAATTGTTGCGACAAACCAAACTAGCGAGCAAGATTTCAGCAGCACTGAAAAATCATTGCAACTTGCCGATGAAATTAGGCGCAGTAAACCAGTTCAATTTCAGCGAATTCTAAATAAACTCAACAATGAAAACCGTTTCACTGAAGATCAGCGTCACCTCTATAATTTTTTAGTTGGCTATGGTTACACCTTTAACGGTCAGCTTGATAAGGCACAAAAACAATTCACCAAGTTATTAGCTTCAAACGCTAACGAGCTAATTAAGTTTCGCGCCAGTTACACCCTAATTCACGTTTACGCAGTAAAAAAACTTTGGTTTGAAGGCCTAGCTCTACTTGACAAGAATATAAACTTTGCCAAAACCTTGACCGACACAACGCGTAAAAATGAGCACTTAACCACTACCATCATTTTTTACAAAAAAATGAAGCAGTACGACCTCTCTTTGCATTACATCAAAGAGTTGTTAGCTCAAGACTTAACACCACCACTAGCGTGTATTGCGCAGCAACTCTCAATAGAGTCAAGATTTCACTTAAAACAACTTAAGAGCAACGACCCAGCTATTTACAAGGCACTGAACCATTGCGAGAAAATTAATGACACCATGGTTAGCAGCATTATTCGGGTTTACCAAGCAAGAGCTTACATAACAGAACAAAATTCTCATGGTGCAATAGACAGCCTGTTGCCATTTTTAGCTGAAATAGAAAGCACCCATTACCCTGAGCTAATAACCGGCGTAAACAACATTTTGGCAGAGGCTTATTGGCAAGCTAACGATCTAGAAAACAGCAAATATTTTGCTCAACAGTCACTACTCACTAACAAAGACAACAGCAATGTTAACCAAGCAGCAAAAACCTACAAAATACTGTACCAAATCGCCAAACGAGAAAATGGCACAACATTAGCGTTAAATTATCACGAACAATACGCCGTCTATGACAAAATTGATTCAGACGACATAGAAAACAAACATTTAGCTTTTCAGTTAGCGAAAAATAAAACCTTAGTGCAACAAAGTGAAATCGCGCTATTAAGCGAAACCAATAAGCTATTGGTAGCAAGAGAATCACTGGCAGAAACTAAGTTAGCCAACAGACACTTATTCATGGCATTACTCACTTTTATTATCGTGATATTAACCCTCTTTGGTTTGCGCTTATGGCGCGATCATAAACGGGTAAAACAATTGGCAGAATACGATCCGCTCACCGGTGCATTTAACCGAGGTCACTTTAGCCAAGTAACGCTTAGCGCACTGAAATACTGTGAAAGTGCTGAGCAAGATTTAAGTTTAATCATGTTCGATTTAGATCTGTTTAAAAAAATCAACGACAACCATGGTCACCTGTGTGGCGATTGGGCATTAAAACAAACCGTAAAAGCCTGTCAGGCTATTGGTCGACAAAACGATATTTTTGCTCGCTTAGGGGGCGAAGAATTTTGTATTGTTTTACCAAGCTGTAATATTGAAGTGGCAACATTACGCGCCGAAGCCTGTCGTGTGGCAATAGAATCTATTGTTACCCAAGCATCAGGATGTGAATTTACCATTACCGCCAGTTTTGGTGTTACCGACGCTAAACGTTCAGGCTTTAATTTGGATAAATTACTCGCCGATGCTGACTGTGCGGCTTATCAATCAAAACATGCAGGCCGAAACAGGGTTACTGTATTTCAACGCACTGATGAAGAGTCAGAAAAAACCTTAGACACCACATGGAGCTATAATTAATTCTTGCTCATGAACAGCTTTACCAGTAAACGATTAACCTTTAGGCCAATAACCACAGCCGACCAAAGCTTTTTTGCTCAGCAATATACTAACGCCAATATTATGCGCCACAATGGTGGAGCTTTAACGAGAACAGATGCGATACAGCAACATACTCGCTTAATGAGAGATAATCAGCGCGCGCAAAACGGGGATAAAAAAACCATAGTCACTTGGGCCATTGTGTGTCGAAATAGCCAAAACATTATTGGCATATTAACCTTGTGTTATCTTACCTTCCCCTACAATAGTCATGTGATACAACAAGGACTTCATTCAAATATTAATCAGGCAGAAGTTGGTATAATACTAGTTGAGCAGCAACAAAAAAAAGGCTTTGCTCAAGAAGCCCTAAAGGCACTTATTCACTACAGCTTCACTGTATTAGCACTGACTAAAATCAATGCCTTTTATAACCGTGACAATGCTCAAAGTGAAAAGCTATTTACCCGTTTAGGCTTTAGCTATGACGCCAACTCCCCTCAAAAAAATACAGATAAACACTATTGTTATCTCGAAAAGCGTTAAGCTAATTCAACTCAGTCGAACAAATTCTTCTCTCGTATTAGTTTTTCAGACTTATGTGCTGAAATTACCATCAAGTCACACAAAATCTCATTGCTTAACAAGTCTATTTACTGCTAAATTAACTGCCGAAACAAGCCGAGATAAAAATACAGAAAGTATTTAAACTATTCTGCAACAATAAAAAAAGAGACCCACCATGAGTAAAGTAATCCAAGTGTTAGAGACAATGGCTAACAATGCTACCGTTGTTAACGAAGAAAGTATTACAGCGTTATTAGCAAATACCGACCTAAGCGATACTCAGCAACAAGCAATTACCAACAGTGATGTTGAAGCGCTATTTCACAGTACGGATGAAATATCTAAAATTCAACTTATAGCACCGCTTAGTCCAGCAGATGATGATGAACCAAGTGAAGATGAGCAAGAAGAAAACGAGACAGACACTAACTCAAAAACAGCTTAAGTCAGCGAGTTAATGTTTAACGCTATAAAAAACCTAACAGCTTATAATTTAGTTACATCATGTAGCCTAATTATGCTGTTAGCTTTTACTTGCTCCACACCTGCGGCTTTTGCATATACCAGTTCAACTGAACCGCAGACTCAAACACAGCAAAAGTCGCTCACTGTTGACGAGATTGCTGCCAAGTTAAGCTTGGCAATGAATAAAAAGAGCACAGAGCCTAAATTATTAAAAAATCTACTCTCAGAGCTTAAAAACCAAGTTAACATTACCGTCGAGCAACAGCATAAAGTTACCTTTCTTACCGCATATCAAGAGTTATATGCTGGCCAATACAATATATCACGAGAAAGATTTAACCGCCTGTTACAGAGCAACGCCAGCAAATTATTAAAGTTTAAAGCAAATTACCTTTTAGCTCACATCGCAATCACCACACATGACTGGTTAACAGGCTTAAAGCACATTGCCGACAACGCAAATTTAGCCGCTGAAATTAAAGATAAAGAGTCTCTACAAAGTAATTTATTGGCAACAACTATCTTTTACAGCCAACTGGGACAATACCAGTTAGCACTCGATTACATTGATAAGCTCAGCCAGCAAAAACTATCACCTAATAACAACTGCATCTTTAAACAACTTTCCTTGGAAGCGAAATTCAATTTAAACACGTTAAAGCTAACCAGTAATGAATTTGAAAATGCCATTAATACTTGTATTGATGCCGACTTCATTGTTACCGCTAACCTAGTGCGCATTCACAAAGCCAAACTCTACTTACAAGAAAACTTACCCCAAGTAGCACAGGGGATAATGTTAGCTAACCTTGAAGAAGTCAATGCGACTCAATACCCAATTTTAATCGCTGAAATGAATAATGTTCTTGCTAAAGCTTACTTACTTAATAATGACCAAGCCAATGCCCAAAAGCATGCCCAAGCAGCGCTCGACGTTAATGCAAACATGTCGAACCTTTTACAAGGCGTTGAAACCTATCGCCTGCTTTATCAACTGGCTAAGAACGAGCAAAACTTAACTGATGCACTGTATTATTTAGAGCAGTACAGCAGTATCGAAAAAGCGCAACTAAAAGCTGAAGAAGCCAAACACCTTGCTTTTCAAATGGCACAACACCGTGCTGCAGAACAGGCGAATAAAATAAAATTACTCAATGAGCGAAATAACTACCTGCAAGCTGAACAAGCCCTGGCAGAAACTAAAGTTGATAACAGACACTTATTGTTAGTGTTATTGACCTTTATTATCATCATGCTTACCGCATTTGGATTACGGTTAAGGCGTGAACATAAACGCGTCAAGCAACTCGCAGAATATGACGCCCTCACCGGCATATTTAATCGAGGACACTTAGTTCAAGCTAGCCTAAGTGCGTTAGAGCATTGTGAAAGTATGCGAAAAGATTTAAGTGTCATTATGTTCGATATCGATCATTTCAAAAGCATCAATGACAGCCACGGTCACCCTTGTGGAGACTGGGCATTAAAAACCATTGTAAAAACCTGTCAGGACATTACCCGCCAAGATGATATTTTCGCCCGATTAGGCGGCGAAGAGTTTTGTATCATCTTACCAAGCTGCAGTATTGATATTGCGATTGCACAGGCCGAAGCGTGTAGAAAAGCCATTGCAGCAATAAAAACTCAAGACTCTGGTTGCGAGTTTTCCCTAACAGCAAGCTTTGGCATAACTGACGTTAAACGCTCTGGATTTAATTTAGATAAATTACTCGCCGATGCAGACTATGCCACTTATGCCTCAAAAAATAATGACCGTAACCGCGTAACCGTATTTCAAGCGGCTGAAGAGGAAAACACGCCAATCACGCCGCCCGTAAAGCAGCACAGTTAAATGACGACGCCCTTGCACAGTTTCACCACAGAGCGGTTATTGATTAGGCCGTTAGCAGAGCAAGATAAAACCTTGTACCTTAGCCTTTATACTGATGCAAAAGTGATGCGCCATATTGGCGAGCCATTATCCATTGCAGCGGCAGAGAAAGCGTTTAGCTCGACTTTAAAAGCGATGACTAAGCCTGAGCCAAAGATACTGACTTGGGCGATTGTTGAAAAAGCCACTGCAGCAATCATAGGTCTGCAAGCGTTAACTTTTTCAAACAGTGATAATATCGCCGAGATTGGCATCATGCTGACTCCAGCTGCAAATGGTAGGCTTTTTCCCGAAGAAGCCATGGGCGCCTTAATGGAATATGGCTTTACCCATATGCAATTAACGTGTATCAATGCAGTTTACTCACACAAAAATCTGGCAACTGAACGCTTTGTTAACAAACTCGGTTTTATCGTTAACCTTAAGAGTGAACAAAACCTCACTAATACTCGACATCAATACATTGAGCCACATATGTGGCAACACCCGGTTATCACCACAATACTGCCAAAAGATGAGATAAGCCATTGCCCTACTAAGCGTTTTTCTGCTAATTTATACGCTCAATAATAGGTAAGACGTTACATACTACCTTTAACAACAATAAAATGGAGTAAACCTATGAGTAAAGCAGTACAACTACTAGAAGCTATGGCGCAACTTGCACATGCAGATATCGAACAGTTATTAGCGCAAGCAGAAATAAACGCTGAACAAGCTAAAGCAATCAGAACTAAAGACATCATCTCACTTGAGCGACAATTAGATATTTGTCCTGATATTGTATGTATATTAGTGCCCGCTGAAGATGACGAAGACGGAACGTCAGAGGAAGAACAAGAAGATAAAAATAAAGCTATAAGCGCCTAACTTTCCGAGAGTAATGCAAACATGGTTAAATCACTTTCACACTCACTGTTTGTGTTACTTACTTTTTTTTCAACGAGCGTACTTTCATTAACCAATTCAGAAATTGATCAGCAACTGGAACACGCTAACAAAATAAGAAGCAATAATTTTTCGCTTTTTGAGGCGTCTATCGCTAAGTTAGCAAATGCCTCCGTGCAAATGACTAATGAGCAAAAAGATTATCTCAATTATCTTGTGGCATATAAGTATACCTTTGCTGGTGAAACAAAAAAAGCTTCATCGATATTATTAGAAATCCTAAACTCTCCTGATTCCGCTTTATCTATCAAATTTAGAGCCAGAGTAACTTTGATTAATATCTTTGCGATTCAGCAAAATTGGTCGATGGGCCTATCTCATTTATCCCAGCTTCTCAATGAAATCAATCATATTTCTGATGCTGAGGTTTATCTCAATGGCTTAACTATTACATCTGTTTTTTATAATCAACTAGGTCAGTACGAGCGCGGCCAAAAGTATGCAGAACAACTAAAAGAGCAAGCAAGTAAAAGCCGAGAGTTATGTATTTCAAAACAACTAATAATTGAAGCTAGTTTAAGATTAAATCAACTCAGAAAAAACAAGTTAAACTTCTCTGATGCAATAGATGCATGCAATCAAGAACCCATTATGGCTAATTTCATTCGGTCTTATGCTGCAAGCTTTTATATCGACAACAATGAGCCTCAAAAAGCTTCTGATACTCTTTCACCCTATTTAGATGAGATTGAAGGAACAAGATACCCACGACTCATAGCTGAAGTCTACAGTACTTTGGCTATAGCACATTGGAACTTTCATGATCTAAAACAAGCAGAAATTTTTGCGGAAAAATCAATTCAAGTTGGCGAGAGCATTCAAACAACTCAAGCTGTAGTTGATGCATATAAATTAATGTACCAAATATCATTAAGAAACAATAATTTTCAAAGCTCTTTGAAGTATCACACTAAATTCGCTGAACTGGATAAGGCACACCTTGAAGGCGAAAAAGCCAAACACCTTGCTTTCCAACTAGCCGAACATCAAACCTTTGAACAAGAAAGCCAAATAAAGCTACTTAATGAACAAAATAATGCCCTTGCCGCCGAGCAAGCGCTTGCGAAAACAGAAGCCGCTAACAAAAAGCTGATCATTTTATCGTTGGCCTTAATTATTTTAGTGCTTTCAGTGTTGGGCTTTCGTTTTTATCGCGCCCATAAACGAGTAAAAGAGCTCGCAGAATATGATCCGCTCACTGGTATCTTTAATCGTGGGCACTTTACCCATGTTACCGAAAGCGCGTTGAAGTACTGTAAAAATGCTCAACAAGACTTGAGTTTAATTATGTTTGATTTAGACCATTTCAAAAAAATTAACGATAGCTTTGGCCATGGTTGTGGCGATTGGGCATTAAAAGAAACCATTAAAGTGTGTAAAAGCATTGGTCGTCAAAATGATATTTTTGCCCGCTTAGGTGGTGAAGAGTTTTGCTTAGTGTTACCTAGCTGTAATATTGATGCCGCCATGCTTCGCGCTGAAGATTGCCGCGCCGCCATTGAAGCGATTATTACCGAAGAGTCTACCCATGACTTTACCATTACCGCCAGCTTTGGCGTAACTGACGTAAAACGCTCTGGCTTTAATTTAGATAAATTACTCGCCGATGCAGATATGGCGGCCTATGAGTCAAAAAATGCCGGTCGTAACCGCGTGACTGTCCACCAAGTGCCAGAGCCAAAAAAACCTTCGCTAGATAATGCTTGGAGCATTGATTAGTTGCGAAATGTCTTTACAACAATAAACAAAACCCAACGATTAATCGTTAAATTCATCCCAAAGACTCAGCAATGCATAAACAAGTTAGTTGCTGAGTTAAGTAATTAGTTAACAAATAAGTAGGAAAATCCCATGTCAGGTAGTTTAGTGTGTGTTGGTACAGGTATGACATTAGGCGCTCACATTAGCCCTATTGCCAAAAGTCATATTGAACAGGCAGACGTGGTGTTTTCACTAATGGCGAATGGCTTCGCTGAAAAATGGCTGGAAGGGATGAATAACGATGTCCGCAGTCTGCAAGGTTATTATCAAGAAGGTAAAAACCGTAATATCACTTACAACGAAATGGTTGAAGCCATTTTAAGCCAAGTAAGAGAGGGCAAAAAAGTAGTCGCAGCCTTTTATGGTCATCCCGGTGTGTTTGCTTGTGTAAGTCATAGAGCAATTAAAAAAGCCAAGGCTGAAGATTTACCTGCCACGATGGAGCCAGGAATTTCTGCTGAAGATTGTTTGTACGCTGATTTAGCCATAGATCCGGGTAAAACTGGTTGTATGCATTATGAAACCAGTCAGTTTATGTTTTATAAGCGCAATATAGACACTTCTGCCCATTTAATTTTATGGCAAGTTGCTTTAGCGGGCGATAAATCCTTAGGTAAATTTGCCACGGGCAAAGCTTATCGCCAAGTGTTGGTTGATTTACTGCTTGAACATTACCCAGCTGATCATCAGGTAATATTGTATCAAGCAAAAGGTATTGCCATTGACGCCATGCGTGATGACAAAATTGCCTTAGTTGATTTAGTTGATGCAGAACTATTTATGCACACCACCTTAGTGATTCCTCCGTGCAGCAACATGATACCCAATGAAGATATTTTAACGAAACTTGCCGCTATTGATAAACGCGAAGAGCGTATTAAAAATGGTCCGTCATTAACTTTAGTGCCGTAATATTATAACTTTACTGAGCACAATCGCTAGAACACTAGTAACTGACTCATTGGCTGATTACTTGAATGACTGATTTCTTGATTGGTTGATTGACTGATTGACCAGCTGACTGGTTGTTTTTTCGCAGTAATTTGCTGCAAGTTAACAGCCCATCAACATGAGTTTTCTCTTTCACAAAAGTGGTCAAACTCTTTGAAATATCACGCCTCAGGTCTAGGTTTTACTGCTATACTGGAGAGAATGTACTTTAAAGTATTAGTTAGTGAGTTGCTGTACCACTCTAGATGCCAGTTCAATAAAAAGTCGCACACTGTGTTGCATATTTTTTAGTATTATTGGTATCACTTAACTATTAAATTTTACTTTTTTACAGGTTAACAATCATTGTGTTGGTAACTCAGCTGTAAAGTAGGATATTAATTAAGCGTGACAGTAGTTAGCCCCCAGCCAAGCAGTAGCGTCACTAATAAAATAAAGAGTTCAATTCGAACTGTTTACCATCCCTTTCGACCTTTTTTTCAAAGCTACTTTCTCAAAACCCCCAACAAACTTCACCGCTTAGTATGCATTAGCTGTTTTACGCTCTTGATTTCATTAGCTTCTGCACAGATAAAAGCCTCGACCAATGAAAGTGAAAATGGCAGAAAGCCACATCTAGCTGACGCCTTGATTGTTAGTAAAGATATCGCTGAAAAGTTTAAACTCGCAGATGATAGTCGTTTGAGTGATCCTAAATTGTTTAGAGAGTTACTGGCTGAATTAAGCCAATTACGCAGTCAATTTACTCGCTCAGATCAGCAATTTTTTAATTACTTACAAGGGTATCATTACGCTTACACCGGAGAGCATAAGAAGTCTGAGGCAAAGTTAAAAAGTATTTTAGCGAGTAGCAACGATGTTCAACTGAAGTTTAGAGCTAACCATACCTTGATAAACTTGTCTGCCATCAACCATAAGTGGGCTGAAGGTTTGCAATACATTGCTGATAATAACGATATGCTTGAATATATTGATAATAAAGAGCTACTGCAAAAAAGTATTTTAGCCATCGTGATTTTTTACAGTAACTTAAGACAATATGACTTAGCGCTAGAGCAATTAGCTAAATTAGAAAAACATAATTTGTCGCTTTATAGTCAATGTTTTGTTGAAAAGTACCGCCTAGAATCGCAACTGTATTTAAAACAATTAACCTCCAGTGATAAGGTTATTACAGACGCCATTACTTTGTGTGACAGTGCCGATAACAAAACTGGGCTAAATTCAATTAGACGAATACAAGCCCTGCTATTTTTAGAAGAGCAAAAGCCCGAGCAAGCGTTAGCTTTATTAATACCGCACCTTGAAGAAATAGATAATACTTTATTCCCTATGCTGATTGCTGCAATCAACAATATTATTGCCCAAGCTCACCTGCAACTAAATGATTTAGAAAATGCCAAGCTAGCAGCTAAAGAAGCTGTAGCATTGAATGAATTTAATACCGGGGTAGAACGAGCAAGAGAGAGCTACCAAGTGTTATATCAAGTGGCAGAGCAACAACAGGATTTTGAGTTAGCACTTGAACATTTCAAAGTATTCTCCCAGTTAGACAAAGCCTTTCTTGATGAAGTAAAAACAAAGCATTTGGCATTTCAGTTAGCTCAACATAAATCTTTAGAACAAGTCGGTATTATTGAGCTCTTGTATAAAAAAAATAACACCTTAACCAGCGAGCAAGCCTTAGCGCAGATTAAATTACGTAATATTCAGTTAGGTTTGATTGTACTTATTCTTTTATTGGGCATATTTTCAGTGTGGGCAGCGCGGTTATGGCGAGCTCATCAACGAGTAAAAATTCTTTCTGAATCAGATGATTTAACGGGTATTTATAATCGACGTCACTTTACCTATGTTGCGGTGAGCGCTTTACGATATTGTAAAACCGCCCAACAAGACTTGTCTGTGATCATGTTCGATTTAGACCACTTTAAATTGGTGAATGATAATTATGGTCATGCCTGTGGTGATTGGGCGTTAAAAGAAACCATTAAAGTTTGCCAAGCCGTTGGGAAAACTAGCGATATATTTTCTCGGCTAGGTGGTGAAGAGTTCTGTTTGGTTTTACCAAGCTGTGGCATTGATGAAGCAAAAATAAGAGCAGAGTCTTGTCGAGTGGCGATAGAAAATATAATCACCGAAGCTTCAGGTGGCGACTTTTCAATAACCGCAAGCTTTGGTGTTACCGATATAAAACGTTCAGGCTTTCGTTTGGCTGAGTTATTAAAAGATGCTGACACTGCCATGTATCAAGCAAAAGAAGCCGGACGCAACCAAGTGGTATTATTCGAAGCTAAAGTTAAAGAGGTTTTAGATAGCTCTTGGGGTATGGATTATTGAGGCTTTCGCTAATGGTGTTTTACCAATGGCATTTTACCGATAAGAAAGCTGAGATAAAGAGCTGGATCCCCGACAAGAGAACTCGGGGATGACTTAATTATCTGCTCGGAGGTGAACTAGCTTTTTTTGAGGATAACGAAGAACGGCTAGTTACTTACGTTGTCCGTTTAAACGAACCCATTCTTCTTGAATGCTTACTGGTTCCATATCACACCATTGACCATAAATAGTTTGTAGTGTTTCAGCTTGCTCTTCTAAAACACCTGAAAGTGCTAATAGACCTTTGTTGCCAACAAACTCAATAATAGTAGGTGCTAACTCACGTAGTGGGCCGGCCAAAATGTTAGCAACAACGACATCAGCTTTAAACTCTGGCTGATCTTTTGGTAAGAATAACTCAAGACGGTCAGCAACATTGTTACGCTCTGCATTGGCAAGGCTGGCTTGTAATGCTTGTGGGTCAATATCAATACCAATGACTTTTTTCGCGCCCAATTTAAGAGCCGCAAGCGATAAAATCCCCGAGCCACAACCAAAATCAACCACGGTTTTACCCGCTAAATCTAATCCGTCTAACCAAGTTAAACAAAGCGCGGTTGTTGGATGTGTTCCGGTACCAAACGCCAAACCTGGGTCTAACATAACATTCACCGCATCAGGCTCTGGCACTTCACGCCAGCTAGGACAAACCCATAAGCGCTCACCAAACTTCATTGGGTGGAAGTTATCCATCCACTCACGTTCCCAGTCTTTATCTTCAAGTTGCTCTAACTTGTATTGCATGTTTTCTTTATCTGGATGAATACCTTTTAGGTAGCTGATTACTTTGTCCATATCATGACTCGCTTCAAACAGCCCCATTACCACAGTATTTGACCAGTAAATAACTTCGTCACCCGGCAGTGGCTCATAAATTGGCGTATCTTG
Organism: uncultured Colwellia sp.; assembly: GCA_913057925.1. Lineage (GTDB taxonomy): Bacteria > Pseudomonadota > Gammaproteobacteria > Enterobacterales > Alteromonadaceae > Colwellia. The sequence continues at coordinate 20,764 of CAJXPG010000071.1, forward strand.
AGCATCGATAAAGGTAACCGCTTGTGAGCCACAAGCAGAAAGCCAATCACTGTATTTTTCCGCGTTATCTTCGTTGGCGCTTAATCTAAGTTGTATCCAAGGCATCTGAACTTCTCTATTGGTATTTGGGTTTTGTTATCACTGATGGTCTTAACGAAGCAAGTATTGCTGAGGACACATAGTGATAATAAATAAGCATGATGCTAGTTTACCACTCATTGCTGCTAGAGTAGGAAAAAATAATCATTTCAATTGGTATAAAAGGCAAATAATCATGTTAGATCTGTTACCCGACTTATTTGATAAATATCCTGAGCAATTGCAACTCGCTAGACTTCCTTTAGTCGATTATGGCAAACGCATTATTTTTAGTGGTGAAATTATTACTGTCTCTTGTTTTGAGGATAACTCGAAAGTAAAAGAAGTATTAGCAATCGATGGCACTGGAAAAGTATTAGTCGTTGACGGTAAAGGCAGCATGAATAAAGCGTTATTGGGCGATATGATTGCTGAAAGTGCCGTTAAGAATAATTGGCAAGCTGTGGTGATTAATGGCTGTATTCGTGATGCCGGCACCATCGCAACATTAGATATTGCCGTAAAAGCGCTTGGCTGTAATCCGATAAAAACCGAAAAACTTGATGTCGGTGACATCAATGATCCGATAAGTTTTGCTGGTATTAATTTTATGCCTGGCCAGTATATTTATGGTGATGCTAATGGGCTAGCGGTAAGTGAATCATTACTAACTTTGAGTTAACAATAACATATCGAGCAAAGGACTTATTATAGATTAAGGTTTTCTGGTTTTTGCTATGTTAATCTGAACCTATGAAGATGAACTAGCAAGCAAGTAGATTGAATATGAAGTATTTTCCGGTATTTCTCGATGGCAGTAAAATTAATGCCATGGTGGTAGGTGGTGGTGATGTTGCCGCCCGTAAAATTGAGCTGTTATTAAAAACTACAACCAATATCACCATTATGGCTGAAACCGTCACCGAGGGGGTTGAGCGATTAATCAATGATAATGAACTCAATTGGTTAAAACATAATTATCAATCAGGCTTACTTAATAATATTACTTTAGTCATTGCCGCAACTGACAACACTGAGGTAAATGAGCAGATTTACCATGAGGCAGTTGAATTTAACATTCTCGCCAATGTAGTAGACCAACCTGCCCTGTGTACCTACATCACACCAGCGATTATTGATCGCTCACCTATGATCATTGCGCTTTCAAGCTCTGGCAGTGCACCCATTCTTATCCGCATGTTACGCGAACAAATTGAGAAAATTTTACCGCAAGGTTACGGTCGTTTAGCTGACTTCTCTTTAAAGTTTCGTGACCACGTCAAAGCGCGCATCAAAGGTATACGTAACCGTAGAACCTGTCTCTTATACACATCTCCGAGCCCACGAGACCGTACTAGATCTCG
>CAJXPG010000072.1 GCA_913057925.1 uncultured Colwellia sp.
ACAGGTTTAGCCGACGCATTAGAATTCACCCTTTTCTCAACACCGACCATGGAAATGCCTGAAATGCTATCGTATTTAGTTAGAGGGCGTAGCTTAGATGCGGGTACTGAAAATAGTACTCTCGCGGCTAGTTTTTTAGTAGGGTTCGGTGCAACGAATAGCGTGGGTCTTTTCGATCGTATTGAAGAAATCCCACTAATAAGTAACATAGCAGTGGATACCGAAGGTGAAGGTGAAAAAACCCAAGCAACGGTAAGCGGCTATTTAGGTAATAGAGTCTATTTAAAATACGGTATTGGTGTTTATGAGCCGATAAATGAACTTACCGTGAGAATGTTCATTTTAAACCGCTTCTGGTTAGAAATAGTCAGTGGCATTGAGCAATCCACAGATCTATATTACTCTTTTTATATTGATTAGCTCAGAATTACTGAAATGTCTTGCATATACAACACGGCAAATAACATTAAGCCCCATAGCGTTAAGAACATATCTTCACGATATTTTTTTATTAAATTCATAATCACCTCAAAAATTTGCGTACTACATACTACTTACTGTTTTAAGAGCGCCGTAAGCGAGTTAAGTTCAATGTTTATGTTTAACTGCTATCGTTATTAGATTTATTCAGACAAGTTTATTCAGACAAGTTTATTCAGACAAAGTTAACGCAAGTGATATCATTTACCACTTACTATTTACTCCTTACTATTGAAAGTTATGTTCAATGACCGACACTAATCAAGCCACTGTCACACAGAAAAATACTGCTCATCAGCATTTTAAGCTATTTAAACCCTATGGTTTTTTAAGTCAATTTGTACCTGAATCACGTAAAAAGAAAAAACTTCTTGGTGAGCTGTTTAATTTTACGGACAAAACAATGGCTATTGGGCGATTAGATCACGACTCTGAAGGTTTATTATTGCTCACCACTGACGGTATGATGAGCTATAAAATAAGGGATAAAGCAGTAGAGAAAGAATACTATGTTCAAGTCGATGGAGCGATTTCTGCATTGGATATCACTCAACTTAAAAAAGGTGTAGAGATAAGTGTCAATGGCAACAAGTATCAAACAATGCCCTGTAAAGTTCATCAGCTAGACAGTGAGCCACAGTTGCCCGCTCGAAATCGTAAAATACGCGATGCAAGGCATGGCCCTACCAGCTGGATTTCTATTACACTCAATGAAGGGAAAAATAGACAAATAAGAAAAATGACTGCTGCTGTTGGTTTTGCGACATTACGTCTAGTAAGAGTGCGAGTTGGTAGTATCCACATCGATGGTATGCACGCCGGAGAAGTTATACCACTAACAAGTTTACAGTCTGCACTTACTCGTTAATTTTATCGTTAAGGCCAACGTTAATTCCATCACTAATTTTTGTATGTTGTATCAGTAGTTTTAGTTGATGAAGCTAGAGAGCAAAGCTGTCACTATACTCTCTAGTTTTGTAGATGTAATATCACCAACGCAAGTAACGCGTTACAATATAGGCAAAGTAAAGCGGCTAAATTACTGCAGCTAATTCAGCACCTTGTCTAATTGCTCGCTTAGCGTCAAGCTCTGCCGCTACATCAGCGCCACCAACAAGGTGAACGGATAGCCCAGCTTGCTCTAATCCCTGTTGTAACTCACGTAACGGATTTTGTCCTGCACATAAAATGATATTATCAACAGCTAATAACTGAGCATCTCCGTTTACGGTGATATGCAAACCTTGGTCATCAATTTTGTCGTAACTAACACCATTGAGCATCTGAACATTTTTATGTTTTAACGTTGACCTATGTATCCAACCAGTTGTTTTACCGAGACCTTTACCTACCTTGGTCGTTTTTCGTTGCAATAGGTAAACTTCACGGTCAGATTCGGCTACTTCAGCGGGCTTTAAAGAGCCACGGTTTTGATAGTCTTTATCTATACCCCAATGGTTTAACCACTTTTCAGGTGACAAGGTTAAGCTCTCATTCTCGACTAAATATTCAGAGACATCAAAGCCAATACCACCTGCACCAATAACAGCTACGCGCTTACCGACTGCTTTTTTATCGCGCAGCACATCAATATAATTAAGGACTTTTTCATGTTCAACACCCTCGATATCCGGTGTTCTTGGTACAATACCGGTACAGAGAACAACCTCATCAAAACCTTGATTCGTGAGGTTTTCAATGCTCATTTCAGTGGATAAATTAACCGTAACACCGGTATCTTTTAGTCGATGTGAAAAGTAGCGAATGGTTTCAAAAAACTCCTCTTTACCAGGTACTTGTTTGGCAATATTAAATTGCCCACCAATTTCGCTAGCTTTATCAAACAAATGTACCTCGTGACCACGCTCTGCGGCATAACAAGAAAACGATAAACCTGCAGGCCCTGCGCCAACAACAGCAATTTTCTTTGCTTTGTTCGAGGTAGGAAAATTTAGCTCTGTTTCATAGCAAGCTCTTGGATTAACTAAACAACTGACACGTTTACGCTCAAAGATATGATCGAGACAAGCTTGGTTACAGGCAATACAAGTATTTATCTTATCTGATTGATCATCTGCCGCTTTGTTAACAAAATCTGCATCGGCTAAAAATGGTCGCGCCATAGAAACCATATCCGCATGCCCCTTCGCTAATACTTCCTCAGCTACTTCTGGGGTATTGATACGGTTGGTCGTCACTAAAGGTATAGATACCTCTGACTTCATTCGCTCTGTAATCCAAGTAAAAGCGGCTCTAGGCACTGAGGTTGCTATAGTTGGAACACGTGCTTCGTGCCAACCAATACCAGTGTTGATAATGGTAGCGCCAGCTTTTTCGATAGCTTTTGCAAGGTAAACCACTTCTTCCCAAGTAGAGCCTTCTTCAACTAAATCAAGCATTGATAAGCGAAAGATAATAATGAAGTTTTCGCCGACTAGCTCGCGTGTCTGTTTAACCGTTTCAATCGCTAAACGCGCTCTATTTTCAAGACTACCTCCCCACTCATCTGTCCGGGTATTGGTTCGAAGACAAAAGAATTGGTTAATGAGATATCCTTCAGAGCCCATGATCTCAACACCATCGTAACCGGCTAACTGCGCATGAAAAGCCGAGTTTGCGTAATCTTTAACTGTTTTCCATACGCGTCTACTACTTAACTTCCATGGTTTAAATGGGGTAATGGGTGATTGGATACCAGAGGGATCGACATTAAATGGTTGATGCCCATAACGACCGGTATGCAAAATCTGCATACATATTTTACCACCTTCTTTATGCACAGCTTCAGTAATTAGACGGTGTTTTTTAGCATGTCGCTTACCACTCATTTTCGCAGCAAATGGCATGCCTGAGCCTGCTAAATTTGGTGTTATGCCACCGGTAACGATTAAACCAACACCTCCTTTAGCTCTTTCAGCATAAAAAGCGGCCATTTTCTCAAAACCCTTCTTCTCTTCTTCTAAACCAAGGTGCATTGAGCCCATTAACGTGCGGTTTTTAAGGGTGGTAAAACCTAAATCTAGCGGTTGCATTAAATGTGGAAAAGGTGTGCTCATATTTTGTCTCGTCTTAACGGGTATCATTAGGCTGTTGGTTAACATTAAAGACAATGCTATTATCAAGCAATAACCAAAACTAACAAATCAATGACTGTAATTAGCTTTGAGAATATTCACGAGGAAAACTATGAAGCTTGGTGATGTATCTTCTACCTATATCGATGTGATGCTAAAAGTAATGACACAGCTTGATTGTAATTTTGATGAGATTTTAGACAAATTTTCTGTCACTCAAGCAATTTTATGCTCTCCTGATGCGAGGATAAGTATTCCTAAGTTTATGCGTTTAGGCCATGCCTGCATCAAAAAGTCAGCGGATCCCTGTTTAGGTTTGCGGATGGGTAAAGCAACAGCTACCACGCATTTAGGTTATGCCGGTTTATTGGCATTATCCGCTAAAGACTTATATCAAGCATGTCACTCAATTACTCGGTACGAGCCATTGAGCACTTACAATGTGCGAGGCCAATCTCGCTTTTATATATCAGATGACAATACGCCCATACTCGCCTTTTATTCACTTACTCCATATAACGAGTATAATTTTTTTGTGGTAGATTCTGTTCTCTCTAGTTGGTACCAGCTGTTACAACATTTATCAGCACGTACGGATGTTGTTGAAAAGGTTTGTTTTGAATTTGCTGAGCCTAGTTACCTTGAAAGCTATGGCGAATTCTTTGACTGCGAAGTTTTATTTAATCAAGCAACGAATCATTTAGTATTAAAAAAATCAGCCCTCAGTTTCCCCTGTATTAATAGTTGTGCTGCAACCTTTGAATTATTAAAAAGACAAGCAGATAACAACTTAGAGAAAATGCAACTAGGACTCACTTTTCAAGAGAAAGTTAGTCAAGTTATTGGTCCATTACTCACTAATAAGCACCTTGACTCAAACTCTAATGCCAATAAACATGACAGCAATACTCCAACGCTTGTACAGGTAGCAGAGCAATTAAATATGGCGCCATGGACAGTAAGAAGGAAGTTAGTAAACGAAGGTAGCAGTTTTCAGCAAACATTAAACGATACTCGCAAAGAGCTATCTATAAGCTACATCAGAGATACCGCGCTTAGTTTAGGAGAAGTTGCCTATTTATTAGGGTTTTCTTCCTCCGCTGCTTTTCAACGAGCATTTAAGCGCTGGACCGGCATTGCTCCGGGCCAGTTTAGAGTGCAATCGTAGCTACGTTTAAATTAACTTTACTTTAAATAATTCAGATTATTCAGCATAACCACTGCCAATGGCACTAAAAGGTAACGCTAGTTCAAGTTCGGGTACTTGAAGCCCTACCCATGCGACAAAAGTATTACTATTAGGGCCGGGAAGAATACTGTATTCATTTGTCCAAGGATAAAGCGCAATGGCAGCTTGTATCTTTGGGATTAACATGGCGGCTCTTTCACCTTTAATGGAAAGTAATAACTCTGGCTTAGATCCAAACCAGTATCTATCTGGCGTTGTCGTTTGATAGTGCCTAACAGCCGATAAACCTCGTTTTACTTGCCAGCCTGTAACTTCATAAACACTGTATTGACTTGCTTGCGCTTCTTTAATTGCTATCCAAGGATGTACCGCAAACCATCCACGCCAGCTAAATGCATCAGCAGCATAAAACTCAATGATCGCTCTACTGTCCTCTTTAGGCAAAGTTGCAATGCCTGCAGGCTCTCTACTTGCTGTACGCCAGTTATTATTGCTGCATGCAGTGAGAAACAGAACAACAAACATGAGGGTAAAAAATTTCATGTACTTTATCCTATGAAAGACCTTGTCGGTGGGAAAGCTAAATAACCTCTTCTCAGGGCAGAAAATAACAGCTAATGAGTTGGTATAACCACAAGTCTAATAACCTAGCTTAGATGAATCAACATTATTAATGACAGCGTTATTATGTAAGTAAATTATTCTGCCTTTAATTTACTTTGTTTTTAACTAAGGTCTTTTATTGCCCTGCCAATGCCGTCCACGGTTAACGGGAACATTCTGTTATCAATGAGTTGGTTGATAATCGAAATTGAATGGTAATATGACCAGTGCTCAGGCGGTTGTGGGTTTAACCAAGCTATTTTAGAGAAGTGATTGGTTAACCTGTTCATATAATCACTGCCGGGCTTTTCATTCCAATGTTCGACACTACCGCCTGGGTAAGTTATTTCATAAGGCCCCATGGTTGCATCACCAACAAAAATCACCTTGTAATCAGAGCCAAAGGTTCTAATGACTTCTTCGATATCGATAGTTTCGGTATAACGCCTTTGGTTGTCGCGCCATACTTTTTCGTACACACAGTTATGAAAATAGAAGAACTCTAAATGTTTAAACTCTGTATGCGCCGCTGAAAATAACTCTTCGCAGGTTTGAATATATTCATCCATAGAGCCACCGATATCAAAAAACATCAGCACTTTAACAGCGTTATGTCGCTCTGATTCCATATGTACATCTAATAAGCCACCATTATTCGCCGTTTCTCTGATCGTGGTATTGATATCGAGCTTTTCACTGGCACCGGTGCGAGCGAATTTCCTTAACTTTTTAAGCGCCAACTTGATATTTCTAGATCCTAACTCCCGGTCTTGATCAAAGTTTTTAAACTCACGTTTATCCCAGACTTTTACCGCACTGTTATTTCGGTTTTTATCCTGCCCTACTCTTATACCTTCGTTGTTGTAACCATAAGCGCCAAAAGGCGAAGTACCAACGGTGCCAACCCACTTATTACCGCCAGCATGACGTTTTTTTTGCTCTTCAAGACGCTCTTTTAGCGTCTTCATTAACTCTTCAAGACCGCCTAATGATTTAAGCTTTTCTTTTTCTTCTGCGCTAAGGTGTTTTTCAAACTCTTTTCTTAACCAATCTTCAGGTAAAATTTGATCAAAAATATCAATTTGTTCAATGCCTTTGAAATACTCAGCAAAAGCGCGGTCGTATTTATCATAATGAATTTCATCTTTTACCATGACTATTTTGGCAAGGTTATAAAACTCATCGACATCGGCAAAAACCACGCCTTTTTTTAATACCGCGATTAAATCTAACAGTTCACGTAAACTGCACGGCACCTTGTGCTTTTTTAGGGCGAGAAAAAAATCAATAAACACGGCTAAACTACCTGTTTCTTCGGCTCATGAAAGCCAGTCTTTCGATTAAAGAAACGTCTTGTTCATTCTTTAATAAAGCGCCAAATAACGGAATGATGTCTGATTTATTATCCATTAACACATCTTGAGCAATGTCATCAGCCATTAACAGTTTCAGCCAATCAATAAGTTCCGAGGTAGACGGCTTTTTCTTCATGCCTTGAAGCTCTCGTAATTCAAAAAATACTTCTAATGTTTGTGTCAGTAAATCTTGTTTTACATTAGGGTGATGCACATCAATAATTTGCGCCATCTCTGTTTTAGTGGGGAACTTAATGTAATGGAAAAAACAGCGTCTTAAAAAAGCATCAGGTAATTCTTTTTCATTGTTTGAAGTGATAATGATGATCGGTCTTTGTTTTGCTTTTACTAACTGTTGCGTTTCATAAACAAAGAACTCCATTTTATCGAGTTCTTGCAGTAAATCATTGGGGAACTCAATGTCTGCTTTGTCAATTTCATCTATTAACAATATTGGCCTTTGCTCTGCTTCAAAAGCCTGCCATACCTTACCTTTAACAATATAATTACCGATATCATTTACCCGCTCGTCACCTAATTGACTATCCCTAAGGCGTGACACCGCGTCATATTCATACAATCCCTGTTGAGCTTTCGTTGTAGACTTTATATGCCATTGAAACAAAGGACAATTAAGCGACTTAGCAAGTTCTTCTGCTAATTGAGTTTTACCTGTGCCAGGCTCGCCTTTAATCAATAATGGTTTTTCAAGGGCGATAGCGGCATTAACGGCTAAACGCAAATCATCTGATGCAATATAATTTTCAGTACTGTTAAACATGTTGTTATTACCTAGTAAGAGCCTGATGTCAGCCTACTTTCGAGTTATGGAAGCCTATGGATATCCTATTAAGGCTATTTATGTAGCAAATAATACCACCAATAAATGTTATGCAGAACAGAAAAATCAAACAAACGTTTTAATATGGTCTTTATGGTAAACAAAGTTTTACAAAAACCCAAACGGTAATATGCATAGCTGCATGGCGGTATTAATGTTTAAGTTAAAGTTTGCGGCGTCACGTTGATAAAGAAAGTCATTCTCTTGCAGAAGTGCAGTTAGCTCAAATGGCATAGAAGGCTTGTATTGCATAGTGGATGTAGAAGTATTGTGTATTCACTGGCTTTTATCCGTTGAACTGAGAAAACTTTACTAATAATTCTGCCGCAAGTTTATTTTTACCCTTGAGCCTTAATACTTCTATTATGCATTCTATAGTACATAAGCCACCCTTTGGCTGATTAGCCCTGAGCTTGTATAAAGAATCACTTGCCGTTTGCAGCGTAAATTGTGGGGCTTTTTTTAAATAAGGACTGTGGTTAAATATTTTTCTGGCTTCCTGCCACGTGCTATCAATAATGATGATATTTTCATAATCTTCGATCTTTGCTAATACTGCTTTCGATGCTAGTACGGGTGATAGCTGGGCTTTATCACTTGAAAATAGTTCATCTGAAAATAGTTCATCTGAAAATAGCTCAGTCGAAGAAGGTCCATCTGCTGAATACAACAATAGCGCCTCATTATTTTCTATCAACCAGGTAAGGTTGTTATCCGGCTTTACCCTTTCCCAAACTACCCGCTCAACAATTTCGTTACCTTGGTCTAATGCAAGAGAGCCGGTATTTGTAGCTCGATGTAATTCACGTTCATGGGTGAGTAAAAATATTTTCATCTGTAGAGATTTAACCGATTTTGATAGCGCATGTGGCTAGAGTATGTCGCAAGGAAAACGACCTATGGTAAAATGCAAATCCGCTAACCTATCAATCAGCGGATTTTATGTAAAAGCAGGTCGTTCACATTACGGGGGATGTTGGAGACATGCCTTACTGGTAAAGTGCAATGCCCTATCTAGTTTAAACCTTACCGAAGACAGCACTTTTTATATTTCTTGCCACTGCCACACGGACATGGATCATTGCGGCCAGCTTTAGGTAATGAACTAACAGGCACACTGTTCTCTAAAATCGTATTTTCGTCGTACAGGACATTTGCCAATAAACCGCCTTCCCCCATTAACGAATCAAAGCCATCAAAACCTTCACTGATAAGACTATCGAAATCCTCACTCTCTAAATCACTTTCTTTATCATCAGCCATCCAACTAGTTAAGGTGGTAACAACATCAAACTTTGTTTGAATCATGCCTGACTCAATCAACTTAGGTAAATCAGTGCTATGCCATGCTTTTACATCGTCATATTCAAAACGATCTTCATCAAATAAGTCTTTATCCCCTAATGCAACAAACTGAGATTTAAAATTATCAAGTTGATATTCAATGCAGTAATCCGCTAATGCACTAATTAAAAAGCGATTGGTTGAACTCGGTAAAGCCGAAAAGGCAGATAGCCATCGAGTAACATGTGCACTTAATACAGATTCATCAATAATACCCACTTCGTATTGAGCAAACACAGCTTCAATAGCAGATGCTTTACAATACATAGCTTGATGACCATCAACAATATAATTACACAATGCTTGTGTATTTCCATCGGCGACATTATAAAATAAGGTCGGTGTTAGCTCAGTAAGTGCATCACCAAAGACAATTTCAAGAGGCGTTGAAAACGAATCGCTACGTGCAAATAACTGTAAACACCTTTCTAACGCTGGAGAATATTTTAATTGGGCTAATAATAAAGTACCAAAAAATAAAATTACCTGCTGATCGTCACTTAACGAAGTGTCATCAGCGACAAATTGGGTCATCAGCCTTTCTAATTCAGGATAAAATTCTGACCAATTTTCTTTAACCATTTCGAGACCTGCAATAGGTAACTCGTTATCTTGTGCATTACCTATGTCCAGTAAAGCTTGTTGTAAATTCATGTGTAGTCCGCGTTAAATAATCAATGATGAGCGCATATGCCGGATATTATATAACACTTCTTATTCCGGTAACCATTGAAAGCATCAAATTCAATGATTGATGCCAACAGAGTTTATTAAAAAACCGCTTTATCATTTAATACTATATCAGCCAAGTTTTGCTATCATATCGGTTTTAAAATCCATAAGGCAGCAGTACTGCGTGGCAGTTTTTCAACTTAGAGATTATCAACAAGAAGCCGTATCAAAGGTGCTCAAACACTTTCGAAAAACTAACGAATCTGCGGTGATTGTTTTACCCACTGGCTCTGGTAAAAGTTTGGTAATTGCCGAGCTTGCTCGCTTAGCAAAACGAAAGATACTAGTACTCACTCATGTGAAAGAATTGGTCGAACAAAATCATCAAAAATATGAAAGTTATGGTGTTAGCGCCGGTATTTATTCTGCGGGATTAAAACTTAAAGAAACTCAACACCAAGTCACGTTCGCCAGCATACAATCGGCAGCCCGCAATCTTGATGACTTTAATGAACCCTACTCTTTAATTATCATTGATGAATGTCATCGAGTTAACTTAGCTAACTCTGACTTGCCTAATGAACAGGCGAAGGACAAAGCTGCAAATGAAGCTAACAGCGAGTCCAAAGAGCAATCACAAGACAAATCAAGCAAACTGTTAAACAGTAATCAGTATCAACAAATCATTGAGAAGTTGATGCAAGTTAATCCCGAGGTAAAATTACTCGGTTTAACCGCTACCCCTTATCGTTTAGGCATGGGCTGGATTTATAAAAAGCATTATCGCGGTTTCATGCGTAGTGATGACAAGCGGCCTTTTGAACACTGTATTTATGAACTACCACTACGTTATTTAATTGCCCGCAAATATTTAACTGAGCCCAATGTAGTCGATGCCACTATAGAGCACTACGATTTTAGTAGCCTGCGAGCAAACACTTCTGGCGAATATAGTCCTAAGGACATTAATCACTTATTAAACAAGAATCCCCGAGTGACTCAAGGTATTATCGAGCAAGTCATTGAGTTGGGTGATAAACGTCAAGGAATTATGGTATTTGCTGCTACCGTTGAGCATGCCAAAGAAGTTTATAGTTATCTGCCCGCCAAATTGAGTGCCTTAATTACCGGCGCTACCGACAACACTGAGCGTGATAAGTTAATTAAGGCATTTAAACGTAAAGAAATTAAATACCTGGTAAATGTTTCAGTATTAACCACAGGATTTGATGCGCCTCATGTCGATATGATCGCGATATTACGTCCAACTCAGTCGGTTAGCCTCTATCAACAAATAATCGGTCGTGGACTGCGGTTAAGTGATAACAAAAAAGATTGCTTGGTGATTGACTATACAGGCAATGATTTTGACCTATACCAACCTGAAGTCGGAGAGAAAAAGCCGAATAGTAAAAGTCAGCCGGTGCAAGTTGTTTGCCCAAGTTGTGAATTTCCCAATATATTTTGGGGTATTTGTGATGATGATGGACATTTAGTTGAGCACTATGGAAGACGATGCCAAGGTCTGGTTGATACTGGCAGTGAAGAACAAAGATACTTAGGAGAAAGTCAGAGTCAATGTGACTATCGCTTTGTCTTTAAAGAGTGCCCGCATTGTGGTGGTGAAAATGATATTGCAGCGCGAACATGTTTACAGTGTTTCGAAGTCTTAGTCGATCCTGATGACATGTTAAAAAAAGCACTACAACTTAAAGATTCAAAAATTATTCGCTGCGCAGGTCTTCATTTAACTAGAGTTAGTGATAAGTTAAAAGTCACCTACCATGATGAAGAAGGCGCTGAGCTTAATGAATCTTTTGATTTTGCTAGGCCAAATCAGGTTAAAGCGTTCAACGATATCTTTGCCAAACGCCTTAGTACAAAAATCAATGTCAAACTGGGCTCTACTGAATCATTTGAAGTGACTAATATTGAACAAGCATTACAGCTAGCTAACCTATTACCTTGCCCAGATTTTGTCATCGCCAGAAAACAAAAGTACTACTGGCGTATTAAAGACAGACTTTTTGACTATCAAGGTAAATATCGAAAAGCCAATGAACTTAAATAAATGACAGACGGTACAAGTACAACGAATTAAGCTCGCGTTTTCTTAGTATGTGGCAGTGAAATAAAAACTTGAACTCTACGCCGAAGGATAAGCGCTACATCCCCTATTCCAATCATGAAACTGTAGAAAGCAAAAAGCCGCTAACAAGTAGCGGCTTTTCTGAATGTGGCGGTGAATCCAGATTTGAACTCTACAAAGTAGGTTTAACGCTACAAACCTTAGACTAGAATTTACCAAACAGTAGTAAGCAAAAAACCCGTTAATCTTTCGATTAACGGGTTTTTCTGAATGTGGCGGTGAGATAGAGATTTGAACTCTAGAAGGGCTACAAACCCTTGCCGGTTTTCAAGACCGGTGCTTTCGACCACTCAGCCATCTCACCTGAAGTTAACAAATAAGCTTGTAAAACAATGCTTGCTTGAGAACGAGGCGAATATTAAAGTCTCTGTTATGGCTTGTAAAGTACTATTTTACTATTTATGCTTCTTTTTAGGTTGTTTGCTAAAAAAATAGCCATCCTGCTTTGTTTTCCTACAATACCGATCATTTTACACAAGGATTTATACATGACCGCTGAAAAATGCCGCTGCCCCTGGTTAGATACCTCAAAAGCTGACTACGTGAAATATCATGATGAAGAATGGGGAGTGCCAGTGCTTGATGATAATAAAATGTTTGAGTATTTAGTTTTAGAATCTGCACAAGCAGGCTTAAGTTGGTACACCATATTAAAGCGTCGTGATGGCTATAGAAACGCATTTGAAAATTTTGATGTTGAAAAAGTGGCAAAGCTAACAGAGGCAGACGAACAACGCTTAGTGCTTGATACCGGTATAATAAGGCACAAGGGAAAAATTGCCGCAACAGTGAACAACGCTAAGTGCTTCATTGCTATTCAGCAAGAGTTTGGCAGCTTTATAAAGTACATCTGGGGCTTTGTAGATAATAAAGTACAAGTAAGCAATATCAAGGAAGCTAAAGATTACCCTGCAACCTCCCCTGTTTCAGATGCTTTAAGTAAAGATCTTAAAAAACGAGGTTTCAAGTTTGTGGGCTCAACAACTATTTATGCGCATTTACAAGCCGCTGGTTTAATTAATGACCACAGCAATGATTGCTACAGGAAGAAACAAGTTATTGAAAGTTATAAACAACTAGGGTTAGATTGGCAGTCATGTTAACGTAATAAAACTCTTTTAAAGTACAGTAACAAAAGAAAACATTTTAATACCACTTATAAACAAAGCTAAGCATGGTATTTTAAAAATCACCATGCCATAATATGTCATAAGGAAGTTAGTTAGTGTAAGTCAGTTGTTCAGTAATATTTTTTGAAAAACTTGAACTTATCTAAAATGACCTTATCTATATAACTAGAATTAAATTCTTAAGGAAGTTTTATGCAATCTAATATGAGTTTTCAAACGGCGAGTCAAAGCTCGGCGGTAGAAATTAATAAAGTATTGAAAAATACTTACATGCTGTTATCAATGACACTTGCATTTAGTGCGGTTACTGCCGGTATATCTATGGCAATGAACCTGCCGCATGGCGCAGCGCTTATCATGATGTTGGTCTCTTTTGGTTTAATGTTTGTTGTTAATAAAAAAGCCGATTCTGCCAGTGGTATTTATTGGATTTTTGCATTCACCGGTTTAATGGGTGCATCTTTAGGACCAATGTTAAACGCTTATGCTGCAATGCCTGGCGGACCAGCTCTTATAATGCAAGCACTTGGCGGTACCGCATTAATTTTCTTTGCACTTTCAGGTTATGCATTAACCAGTAAAAAAGACTTCTCATTTATGGGTGGATTTTTGATGGTTGGTTTGATTGTTGTATTAGTCGCAAGTTTAGCTAATATCTTCTTTCAAATTCCTGCGCTTTCATTAGCAGTAAGTGCCGCGGTAATTATGATTATGTCTGGCTTAATCTTATTTGATACTAGTCGCATCATCAATGGTGGTGAGCGTAACTACATCCGCGCTACTATTTCTTTATACTTAAATATTTATAATATTTTTGTACACCTTCTACACTTACTAGGTGTTTTTGGTGGCGACGATTAGTTAACGCTAAAAGTTTAAGTCAAAAAGATTTATAATCTTTTATAAGTCTTTATAATAAAAGCCTCGCAAATGCGGGGCTTTTTTTTAAGCATTTTTTATTATTTACTTGTTTGGATATCCTTTGAAAACTCTTGCAGTAGTCGTTACTACTCCCCCTTATAGCCATTTAACCATTACGGCACTGAATTATGTTGAAGCTGCTTTACAAGCTGAAGTCGAAGTAATAGGTGTGTTTTTCTATCAAGATGGCGTAATGCACGCCAATCAAAATATTAGTATTGCCAGTGATGAATACCAGGCGATTCAACACTGGCAACGGTTACATCAAAATTATCAGCTGCCTTTGCATATCTGTATTACGGCAGCAGAAAAGCGCGGAATAGTTTGTGATGCTTTAGATAATGAGAAAGTGAATCAAGCCTTTACGGTTTCTGGTTTGGGTGAATTGGTTGAGTTAACAACAAAAGCATCTCGCTTGGTGCAATTTTAATGACAATGATAGATACACAAGTCTGCAGCAATGTAGAGGATGGCAATGGTCTCGCTATTATCAATAGTAAAGCACCTTTTAGCAGCGCTTATGGTAAAGATGCCCTTGATATAGCCTTAATATTTGGCTCATTTGAGCAAAAAGTTTCCCTATTCTTTCAAGGTGATGGTGTTTATCAGTTAATAGACAACCAAGATGGTAGTTTATTATCTATTAAAGATTACTTAAAAACGTTTGCCGCTTTTGAATTTTACGATATTGAAGACATTTACGTTTGTCATCAATCATTAGCTAACAGAGAACTTGATGAAAGCTTTCATATTGAAGGCGTGAACGTTTTACAAAGTATTGAGTTTAGTGAAGCGCTAAATCAACATGCACATATACTGCGGTTTTAGAGCCTAGTATTCAGGACAGATAATATGACGACTTTACATTTGGTAAGACAATCAGCTTTTGCTACCAACGATTTTGCCCAGTGTTTGAGTGTACTCGCGCATCAAGATGCCATAGTATTTATGGATGATGGCTGTTATAACCTTAAGCATTCGTTATTAAATAGTTTGATTGAAAGAATCGATAATTCACTCGCATTGTATGTGATAGCAAATCACGCTAAAGCAAGAGCGATTGAAACGCTCGTCACTATCAATAAAGTTTCAATGACAGAGGTAGTTGAATTAACCTTTAACTATAACAAAGTGATCACATGGCAGTAGCATTAATATTTGAACAACAAACCATTCCAACAGATAAGCAAGGTTACTTGCTTGACCATCTTTTATGGCATGAAGATTTAGCTAAATTGATGGCTGAAAATGATGAGTTTGAGCTGACAGATGCACATTGGGAAGTCATTAATTTTGTAAGAAGCTTTTATCTCAAGTACAACACCTCTCCGGCGATTAGAGCTTTAACCAAAGCGATGAAAGCTGAATTTGGTGCAGAGAAAGCAAGTAGCCGTTACTTGTATAAGTTATTTCCTGAAGGCCCTGCAAAGCAGGCGACAAAATACGCAGGTTTACCTAAACCCGCACGTTGTATATAGAGTCAAAAGTAACAGTTAAACTTTGATGTTAATTTGTGTGCCACTGTTGCCTACAGGGCTGGGAATATTTGTTACTACTGCCGATTGAATTAAATTCAAGGCCATTTGCCCTTCTAGTTCTTGCTGACTTTTAGCCAAACCTGCTGTTTTTAATGCAACACCTGTGTCGGTGTTTGTTTGAGCGGGCGTTGTTGAATTAATCGCAATAGACATAATTAACCTCTTTCTGTTAACTTTATTTAATCATTTTATATCGGCAATTTTCTATATTACTTTAATTTTTATATTGACAAAAAACAATTAAAAAAGGCACATATTATTCAATAATATGTGCCTTTTGTTCAGCTTAAATTAAAGATGTATTAAGCTAAATGTTACTTCAATGGCAATGTTGGCACCGTGATACCAGCCATTTCAAGCATTACTTGTACAACCTGACAGCTATAACCAAACTCATTATCATACCAAACGTATAATACAGCACGGTCAGCATCAACAATTGTTGCTTGTGAATCAACAACACCCGCATAGCGTGAGCCAACTAAATCAGTAGAAACAATTTCAGTTGAAGCCGTGTAATCAACTTGGTTCTGTAGAGGAGAGTTTAATGAAATATTACGTAAGTAATCATTCAACGCTTCTTTATCAGTCGCTTTGTTAAGGTTCAAGTTCATAATTGCCATTGAAACGTTTGGTGTAGGAACACGAATAGCGTTACCTGTTAACAAACCTTTAAGCTCTGGTAATGCTTTAGCTACCGCTTTTGCAGCACCTGTAGTACTGATAACCATGTTTAATGGAGCACTACGACCACGACGTGGTGCTGGATGATAGTTATCAATTAAGTTTTGATCGTTGGTATATGAATGAATTGTTTCAACATGACCATTACGGATACCGTATTCATCATTAAGGGCTTTTAATACTGGGGTAATAGCATTAGTTGTACAACTCGCTGCTGAAACAATTTTATCTGTTGGTAAGATCATATCGTGGTTTACACCGTAAACGATGTTCTTGATATCACCTTTAGCGGGCGCTGTTAATAATACTTTAGCAACACCTTTAGACTGTAAATGTTGGCCTAAACCATCTTCATCTGTCCAGATACCTGTGTTATCAACAACTAAAGCATCTTTAATGCCGTGCTCTGTGTAATCAACTTCAGAAGGAGATTTTGCATAAATAACTTTAATGAAAGCACCGTTGGCTTTTATTACGTTATTTTCTTTATCAATGGTGATACTACCGTTAAAAGCACCGTGAACAGAATCACGTCGTAATAAACTGGCACGTTTTTCTAGGTCATCACCGCCTTTACTTGGACGTAATACGATTGCACGAAGGTTCAGTTTAGCGTTCGGTCCGGCACGTTCTATTAACAAACGAGCTAATAAGCGACCAATTCGACCAAAGCCATATAAAACAACATCTTGGCTTTCTTGACCTGAATTTTCACGGCTTTCTGTTAATAATTCTTTTTCTAGGTATTGCTCAATTGATAAGTCGTTTGCTTGACCAAGGTATAAATAATTATAAGCAAGCTTACCCACGTCGATACGTGCTGGCGCAAGATCCATTTTGTTAATCGCTTCTACAAATGGAAAGCTTTCACGTAAGCGTAATTTGCTTTCTTCATGTAGAGCAACAGATTTATGCGCTTTGATAATATCAATTGGAGATGCATTTAATAGTGGGCGACCGTACACTGAGATTTCAATGCCTTTATTGCGAAAAAGCTGCCCGATGATTGGTTGCATATTTTCAGCAAATGTTTGACGCTCTTGCCAGCTTGCTTGATATATTTCCTCAAGATGAGAAGTCATTACTTAAACCTTTTATTTCAGTCGATTGAACATTAGGCTACTATCATAAAGTAGTTATTAAGATAATAGCTAGTGGGAAGTTTGTTTTCACGCGTATTGTAATTGAGTATGAAACATTTCTCTAGGGGTTACACAAAATACTTTGGTAATTTTTATGATTAAAAGTGTGAATATCATATTGTCTACACCGCCTTATATTACTTTGATTTATAGCATTGTGGCTCTGCAATTTATAACTGGTTGTGGAGATGGTACTAGTTTGGCTGAGCTTTGTGAGAAAAATAGTGAAATATGTGAAGAATTTGGCAAAGACAGTTGGTGTAAAAGACAGCAGATAGACGTCGCTTTAGCGCGGATAAAAGTCAAAGAAAACAAACTAGATGTTGATAAATATGAATTGATAGTTGCTTATGAAAACTATATACGTTGCATGGATCTAGCTTCGCAAATTCAACATATAAAGTTAAAAGAAAAAACAACACTGCGCAAAAATAATCTGATGAAAGCAAAAGCCAACTTAGCAGAGCTATCCGCAGATAATAAAAGTTCAAGCCACCCTCACCTACTTTATTACTATTGGTCTAGAGAAGGAAATAAAGTTAGTTTAGATAGATTTCTAGCGATGGAAGGAACAAATAGCTTAGAGAGTTCTATCGCACAGTACCATTTAGCGACTTACTATATAAAGAAAGATACTAACAAGACTTTAGGCTATTTATTTCATGCGCTAGAGTTACACCAACCAGGTACACAAGTATTGCCAGAAATATTGCAGTCGCTTGCAACAATCTTTACTAAAAGACAACAATATAAACAGGGCTATATATGGCTTAAAACCTACCAGCTCACACTAAGCAAACCGGATGATACCATTGAGATTAGCTTAAAGAATTACCGAGACACTTACCAATTAGAAGATGGATTTCTAGATAAAGTGGCAAATAAAACCTTAGATAAAATTAAATCAGGCAGTTTTGTCAGTCCAAAATTTTAAAATCATTAACATTTATCAGTAAAATTTAAGCTTAACGAGTTAACACAATAACGCTGACCCGTTGGCTTAGGACCATCGTCAAAAACATGACCTAGGTGAGACTGGCATTGCTTGCACTGTATTTCAATGCGTTGCATACCATGCGTATTGTCCGGTAGAAAAGCGACACTACCATCAATGCAATCGAAAAAGCTTGGCCAGCCACATCCGGCATTAAATTTAGTGTCACTTGAGAACAAAGGTTGTTCGCAACAGGCACAGTTATATGTGCCGTGTTGCCAATGATCGTTATAAATACCGCTAAAAGGTTGCTCGGTTGCCGCTAACCGACAAACTTTAAAAGCTTCTTCGGTTAACTTATCTTTATATTGATCATTGTTATTACTCATAGGAATTTAACCATCTATTGAAATCGTTGCTCTAGCAGGTGTTGACCACTCTACATGATATTTTTTACCCGGCGATTTATCTATTCGCTCAAAAGTATGGGCACCAAAGAAATCGCGCTGACCTTGCAATAAGTTTGCTGGTAAAGTTTCTGCTCTCATAGAATCATAATAAGACAAAGCTGATGATAAAGCACCTGTTGGAATGCCTTGCATCGTTGCCTGACAAATCGCTTTACGCCAGTTTAACTGACGCTGACTTAATTGCTCAGCAAAAAAATCATCGAGTAATAAGTTTTCAAGGTCTTGATTACGTTCGTAAGCATTAGTGATCGACTGTAAGAAAGTTGCTCTAATAATACAGCCTGCACGCCAAATTTTAGCAATACTAGCAAAGTCTAAAGTCCAACCATGCTCTTTCCCGGCAAGTTTCATTAACTGAAAACCCTGTGCGTATGCGCAAAGCTTCGCACAGTACATAGCATCATGAAGTTGCTCGATTAATTGCTGCTGCTCATCTTTTGATAAAGAATTTTGCTCTGGTCCATGTAACTTCTGAGCACTTTGCGCTCTTAAATCTTTAAATGATGAGATAGAACGAGCGTAAACGGCTTGTGCAATCGTTGGTGCTGGACAACCAACTTCCAAGCTACTCATTGCCGTCCAAAGACCAGTGCCTTTTTGACCGGCTTTATCAAGAATTAACTCAACTAGTGGTGTATTGGTATCACTTGATTTGTGTCGTAATACTTCTACCGATATTTCCATTAAATAACTATCGAGAGGTCCGTTATTCCAAGTTTCAAAAATATCAGCTATTTCATCACAACTTAAATTCAAGCCTGATTGTAATACATGGTAGGCTTCACAGATAATTTGCATATCTGCATATTCAATCCCATTGTGAACCATTTTCACATAGTGACCGGCTCCTGCAGGACCAATATAGGCGGCACATGGCTCGCCCTCGGTAATAACTTCTCCAGGCTTTGTGCGCTCTAATGGTTTGCCTGTTTTACTATCTACTTTAGCTGCTATTGCTTCCCAAATAGGTTTAACTCTTGCCCAAGCATAAGGCGAGCCGCTTGGCATTAACGAGGGACCAAAACGAGCGCCTACTTCGCCACCAGAAACAGCTGAAGAGAACAGTAGAAAATTGCTTTTGTATTTTTCTTCACGGGCGACTGTATCAACCCATAGGCTGTTACCCGTATCAATAATAATATCGTCGGGTTGAATACCAGCCCCAATTAGGTTTTCGCACACCTGATCAACAGGAGCCCCAGCAGGAACACTTAATACAATCAAATGTGGCGCTTTAAGTTGAGATAATAATTCAGTATAAGAAGAGCAGCCATGAACGCGAGGTGAGCCACTACTATTTTCACTTAAATCTTGGGCAATAGCACCCTGCACTTTCTCATCACTTAAATCAAAGGCAGCAATGTTATAACCATTATCAGCTAAATTTAGTACTAGGTTCTTACCCATAACACCTAAGCCAATAAAGCCGATGTCACACAACACTTTATCTTGTGTCATAAATATTTATCCTATGTTTGAAATTTCGATAGTCTAAAATTACGCGACTATTCTTTATCATTTCGGCGCATTCTACCATGCAATATCAAAAGTATTGTACAAAATTTGCTTTTTATTGCCTAAAACAACAATAAATTTGGTAACTTTACTAAATAAATCAATTTTCATGAAATTATAAGTCATAAAAACCATCTTTAACTTGAAATAATCTCAAAATGGTGTAATTTTACTACATATTGAATTAAAGGGGTTCTCCATGAAAATTAAAGTTGGTATTAATGGTTTTGGCCGTATTGGTCGTTTTGTATTTAGAGCTGCAGTGGCAAGAGATGATATCGAGATTGTTGGTATCAATGACTTAATGGATATTGAGTACATGGCATACATGCTTAAATATGACTCAACCCATGGTCGTTTTAACGGCACTGTAGATGTTGTTGATGGCCAATTAGTTGTTAACGGCAATACTATTCGTGTTACTGCTGAACGTAATCCTCTAGATTTAAAGTGGGATGAAATTGCAACAGATGTTGTTGTTGAGTCTACTGGTTTATTCTTAACAGATGAATCAGCACGTAAACATATTGAAGCAGGTGCTAAACAAGTAGTACTTTCTGCGCCTTCAAAAGACGATACGCCGATGTTTGTTTGTGGTGTTAACCTTAGCGAATATGCTGGCCAAGATATTGTTTCAAATGCATCTTGTACCACGAACTGTCTAGCGCCTATTGCTAAAGTATTGAACGATAATTGGGGCATTCAAGACGGTTTAATGACAACCGTTCATGCAACTACTGCAACACAGAAAACTGTTGATAGTCCATCTGCTAAAGATTGGCGTGGTGGTCGTGGTGCAGGCCAGAATATCATTCCTTCATCTACGGGTGCAGCCAAAGCTGTTGGTAAAGTAATTCCTGAGTTGAACGGTAAACTGACTGGCATGGCGTTCCGTGTACCAACTCCTGATGTATCTGTAGTAGATTTAACCGTAAACCTGAAGAAACCTGCCACCTATGCTGAAATTTGTCAGGCGATGAGTGCTGCTGCTGAAGGCGAGCTTAAAGGTATTTTAGATTACACAGAAGATGCTGTTGTTTCAAATGACTTCATTGGTGAAACATGTACATCTGTATTTGATGCTAAAGCAGGTATTGCGTTAACTGATACGTTTGTCAAAGTAGTATCTTGGTATGATAATGAAATTGGTTATTCAAACAAGGTACTAGATTTAGTCGCATTTATTAGTCAATACGAAAAATAGTAATCTGCAGCTGAACATTACCCTCTGCCAAATAAAAAAGCTAGCTGACAATATCAGCTAGCTTTTTTTTGGTATTAACTTTCACATTGGCCTAAACAGACTACTTAACCATTAGATGTTAACGAATTGATGCGTTTATTTGCTCTAAAACTAGTTGAGGGTTTTCAGCCTTAGTAATTGGGCGTCCGATCACCAAATAGTCGACACCAACAGAAATCGCTTCGCTTGGTGTCATTATTCGGTGTTGATCATTTTGAGCTGAGCCCGCAGGCCTAATGCCTGGTGTAATTAATTTAAACTCTTTACCTAAATCTCTCTTTAATTGTTCCGCTTCCCATGCAGAGCAAACAACACCGTCTAAACCACTGCGTTTGGTTAAACTTGCTAAAAAGTCAACTTGCTCAGCTGGCGTTTTATTTATCCCTAAACCACGTAAGTCTGCTTCATTCATGCTAGTAAGTACCGTAACTGCAATCAATAATGGTGCGTCTTTACCATAGGTATCTAAGGCTTCTTTAGCTTTGCTCATCATTTGACTACCACCACTGGCATGAACATTCACCATCCACACGCCTAAATCTGCAGCAGCAGTAACGGCTTTTGCAACCGTATTTGGGATATCATGAAATTTAAGATCAAGAAATACGTCAAAGCCCTTCCCTGTTAATTGCTTAACAAATTCAGGTCCAAAATAAGTGAACATTTCTTTACCTACTTTTAGGCGCGCATCACTTGGCTCAATTTTATCAACAAATGATAAGGCATCTGCCTTTTTATCGAAGTCTAAAGCGACTACTACTTTTGGTTCGTTCATGATATTTCCTGCTTTTAAACTATAGATTCCCGACAACTCTTTACAGAAGGGTCGTGAATGACATTAATTATTTATTACCTGTCTCTTATACACATCTGACGCTGCCGACGATC
>CAJXPG010000073.1 GCA_913057925.1 uncultured Colwellia sp.
AGTACGGTCTCGTGGGCTCGGAGATGTGTATAAGAGACAGACTGAAACCACAAAAGCTTTACAATCCTAATCTGTAACTTTTATGAACCCAATATTTAATCAAGGCACATCTCCGATACAGCGACTCACTTTTGTGCTTGTCTGTTCGGCAGCCTTGATTTTTTTCGACCATAAAATGGCAAGCTTTGAAACGGCTCGTGGCTATTTGCAGTCACTTGTTAGTCCATTGCAGTACATGGCTAATGCACCTAAGCAAATGATGACTTGGGCTTCTGAAAATCTTGTTATTCGTCAACAGCTGATGAAAGAGAATCAAAACTTTCGTGAGAATGAATTGTTCTTTCATGAGCAAGCAATGCAACTTGATATTGTTCGCCGCGAAAATGAAAGATTACGCTCGTTATTATCATCGCCAGTTCGTGATGATATCAAAAAAATGTTTGCTGAAATTCTCTCAGTTGATGGCGATCCCTATTCACATCAAGTTGTGATTAATCGTGGTACTAATGATGGTGTGTTTGAAGGACAGCCAGTACTCGATGAAAAGGGTATTGTTGGCCAGATATTACACGTTGGCGCGAGAAGCTCTCGGGTGATCTTGATTAGTGATAACTCCCATGCTATTCCTGTACGTATTCAACGTAACGGCTTACGCTTGATAGCTACCGGAAGTGGTCAAATTGATCGTCTTGTTCATAATTTTGTCCCGCATAGTGCTGATGTCAAAGAAGGTGATTTACTGGTTACTTCTGGCTTAGGGGGAAAATACCCTGAAGGTTATCCTGTTTCACGTGTTATATATGTCCGTGCCGATGAGTCGCGCGAGTTTGCCACCATTTATAGCGAGCCTGTCGCCGAAATCGATAGGCTAAGATATATGTTACTGCTTTCAGCTGAGCAGTCTGCCCAGTCGACTCAAAATAAAAAGACAAAAGGTAAATCATCAAATAAAAAATCAATTGCAGGTAAGTCATAATGTTTAGTAATAATGGCTTTATTATTTTAATTACCTTATTGATTGCCTTGATGGCGAGTATTACGCCTATGCCATTGAGTGTTGATGCATTTAGACCTGATTGGGTCCTTATCGTACTGGTTTATTGGTGTTTAGCATTACCGAACAAAATTAATATAGTCACCGCTTGGGTGATGGGCTTCATTCTTGATGTGTTACTTGGCTCAGTGCTTGGTGTTCATGCCAGTGCGATGGCGTTATCGGTTTATATCGTTGTTGTTAATTTTCAAAAAATCAGAAATTTTTCCGTATGGCAACAGGCCTTAATTATTGGGGTATTGTCAGCTCAATATCACCTTGTTGTTTTCTGGCTTCAGCGCTTTTTAACTGATGTTGCTTTCTTGCCAAATTATTTATATCCAGTGTTAACAACTATTGTGCTTTGGCCTTGGGTATTTTTATTGTTACGCCGGGTGCGCAGGCATTTCAAAATTAAGTAATAGAATCTCAAAATAATAAATCCCTAATAGCAAAATATTAGAAAGCCCTAAACTTGCACAGCCTAAGAGCTCAGCGGAACATCAGTATATGACAAGTCTTACTGCTAACAATGCTAATCAGCAGCTTATTTTAGCATCTCAATCTCCTAGGCGTAGCGAGTTATTGGCGCAATTAGGTTTTCAATTTTCCATCCAAGCAAGTGATATTGATGAAACGGTATTCGTTGATGAAATTGCTCATGACTATGTTTTGCGCTTAGCTAAGCAAAAAGCACAACATGTTTTTTCTTCACTTTCAGTAGCTGAGCAAGAATATAGCGTTGTTTTAGGCTCTGACACGAGCGTGGTCTTTGACGGTAAAATATTAGGAAAACCTGATAGCCAAGAAGACTGTATTGAAACCTTGTCGCTGTTATCTGGCAAACAACATCAGGTGTTAACGGCGATAGCGCTTGCTCATTCGGCAGGTGTCACAGGGCAGGTTGTGACAACTAAAGTTACATTTAAAAAGTTAAGTAAAGCAGAAATTCAAGCATACTGGTTGACGGGCGAGCCGCAAGATAAAGCGGGCAGCTATGGAATTCAAGGAATAGCCGGACAGTTTGTCAAAAGTATTGATGGTAGTTATTCAGCGGTAGTGGGTTTGCCTTTGTATGAAACTGCGCAAATACTAAGGAATGTTGGTTTCCATGGCGCCATTAATCCCGTTACCGCGTAAAATTATTCACCTAAGGACTATTTATGAGTGCAGAATTATTAATCAATGTTACCCCGAGCGAAACACGTGTTGCCTTGATTGAAAACGGTTCTTTACAGGAAGTCCACATTGAACGACAAGCTAAGCGTGGCATTGTCGGTAATGTTTATTTAGGTAAGGTGATTCGTGTTTTGCCGGGTATGCAAGCAGCCTTTGTCGATATTAATTTAGATAAAGCGGCTTTTTTGCATGCTTCTGATATTAAAAGCAAACTGATTTTAAAAGATGATTCTGAGCAAGTGGCTGATATACGCTCTTTGGTCCATGAAGGTCAGCACATCATGGTGCAGGTTGTGAAAGACCCGTTAGGCACTAAAGGCGCGCGACTAACCACAGATATTACCGTAGCCTCTCGTTACTTGGTCTTAATGCCAAACTCTCAGCATGCAGGAGTTTCTCTGCGGATTGAAAGTGCAGAAGAGCGCGAGCGATTAAAAAATGTTGTAACCCCGTACTGTGATGAAAATCAAGGTTTTATTGTTCGCACTGCAGGCGAAGGGGCTGGGGATGTAGAGCTTCAGCACGATGCGGAATTCTTACGTAGAGTGTGGCAAAAAGTATTGACCAGAAAACAGCGTAAGCAAACAAAGCTGCCACTGTATCAAGATTTGTCACTGTCTTTTCGGGTGTTAAGAGATTTTGTCGGCATTGATTTAGAACGTATTCGTATCGACTCTAAATTAACTTACCAAGAGCTGGAAGTGTTTACCCAAGAGTTTGTTCCTGAATTGACACCGTTATTAGAGTATTATCCGGGCGAACGACCTATTTTCGATTTATTCTCTGTTGAGCGAGAAATACAGCGCGCATTGCATCGAAAGATAGAGCTTAAATCCGGCGGTTATTTGATCATAGATCAAACAGAAGCTATGACTACTATTGATATTAATACCGGTGCATTTGTTGGACATAGGAATTTAGCCGATACTATTTTTAGTACCAATATAGAAGCGACACAAGTTATAGCCAGACAGCTTAGGTTGAGAAACCTTGGCGGTATTATTATTGTCGACTTCATTGACATGCACAATGAAGATCATAAGCGCCGTGTTTTGCACAGTCTTGATATGGCAATGAGTAAAGACAAGGTGAAGTACAGCCTTCATGGCTTCTCAGCGCTAGGTTTAGTTGAAATGACACGTCAACGTACCCGAGAGAGTTTAGAGCATGTGCTTTGTGGTGAATGTCCGCTTTGTACAGGTCGTGGTCATTTAAAAACGGTTGAAACCGTATGCTTCGAAATCCTAAGAGAAATAGTGCGTGTTAATCGTGCTCACGATGCAGATAAGTTTATCGTTTACGCTTCTTCAGCAGTAAGTGAGTTCTTACAAAATGATGAATGTCACAACCTAGGAGAAGTTGAAGTTTTTATTGGTAAGCTGATTAAAGTACAGGCCGAACCCATGTATAATCAGGAACAATTTGACGTAGTTATGATGTAAGTGAGTATTTCCTTATCATCAATCATATATCAACAGGACATTTCTAAGTATTAATGGGTATTGTAAGCACTTCGAACCGCTGGCTTAATCGCTTATATAAAACAGTTGCCATTGTATTGGTGCTGTTGGCTGTGTTAATCAGTGCTTTTCGCTTGTTTTTACCTTATGTACATCATTACCGCCTTCCTCTACAAAATTATTTAAATGAAACATCGCAAGCGAATATTGTTATTGGTGACTTAAGTATGACCTGGCAACGTTCCGGGCCAAGTTTAGTCATTAGTGATGTACAAGTGCTTGAGACAGAAAGTGCTTCGTTATTTATTGACCAACTCGAGCTACAAGTTGATTTTTGGCGAACCATAACGGAACAAAACCTTATCTCAAAAAACCTAATCCTTTCAGGGGCAAACGCTAATGTTTCAGAGGGCTTATGGTTATCAGATAATGAGAGTGAAGGTCAAAATAATGAAACTGAAGATGAAGCGCTTGCTGCAGCAGAAAAGGCCAATGATGCAGATGATATTGGTGTTATCAGCGACCTGTTCTTAAACAGGATAAGTCGCTTCTCTATTCGTGACAGCCAAATCACCGTAAAAAATAAAGCGATTACTCGCATTGTCCGTTTGAATGAGCTGGATTGGTTAAATACTGAAGGACGACATCAAGCGCAAGGTAGTGTTGTGCTTAATGGTCTTAGCTCTAATAACTTACAGCTGAAGTTAGATTTACAAGGGGAACAAGGGAGTGAATTGACTGGCCAGGTATACCTGCAAGCTAACCATATTGATATCACCCCTTGGCTCGATAATGTTCTTGTTATTGACGATGATAAAACTAAAACTGATATTAACTTCTCTGCTTGGTTAAAAGTTCGTAGCAGCATCGTCACACGCTTACAAGTTGATTTGGCTGATAGCCATATGGACTGGTTACTGGAAGGTAAAAAGCAAAAGCTGGCATTAAAAGAAGGTCAATTACTGCTAGTTAAGGGTAAAAAAGAGCGTAGCTTTAAGCTTTATAGCACGCCACTAGCGCTAAGTTTAAACGATTTTCCAGCGCAACATTTTACAACCATGTTAAGTAAGCAAGCGGATGACTTTTCATTGCACTTGTCTGAAATAGATTTAGCTATGTTGGCGCAGTTAACGCCACTTATTGTTGCTGATAAAGACGCGCGAAATGTGCTATCGGCAATGACCTTATCAGGCAAAATAGAAGACTTGCATATAAAGCGTGAAAACAACCGCCTGCAAGTAACGAGTGATTTTACAAACTTTAATAACAGCTTTAGCCATGGTATTCCTGGACTTAAAAATGTCTCAGGGCAACTGAGTTACCTTGATAATTATTTAGCGGTGGACTTTACCGCTAAACAAGGCAGCTTAGACTTTGATAAATTATTTGTACAAGCTTTTCCCTATCAAGATCTATCTGGAAAGTTAAATGTTACTTTTGGTGAAGAGGGTTGGGCTTTAGCGGTAGAGGAACTAGACTTTCTGTCGCAAGAAATTAACCTATCAGCTCAAGTCAAAGTTGAAGCTCCTGTTGATGATGAAGTAACGCTTGCTTTGCTAGCGAATGTTTCAAATGGTAATGCCGGCTTGGTGGGACGTTATTTACCTTTGCCGATAATGAGTACTAACCTTGTTGACTATTTAAATGCTGCGGTTGTTTCAGGGCGTGTTGAAAATGCGCAAGTACTGATAAATGGTCCCATTGGGCATTTCCCTTTTACCGACGGCAGCGGCATTTTTGTTGTTGATGCAGAGTTAAGTAAAGCCGAGTTTAAATTTGTTGAAAACTGGCCCTCAATTACAGACTTTGTTGCCAACTTAAATTTTACCAATAACTCTATGCTGATAACTGGCCGTGGTGGTTCATTAACGGGGTTAGATGTCACCGGGGTTGAAGCTGGTATTGCTGATTTAGCGCGTGGTCAAATATTGACAGTTGATGCTGATATTAAGGCAGAAGAAACCAGTGATATAAAGGCGCTAATGGATCAAAGTCCATTTAAAGACAGTGTTGGCAGCACATTAGAAGTTTTACAGGTTGCAGGTTTAGTGAATGGTGATTTTAATTTGAACCTGCCGCTAAACAATAATGCTCAAGCTTTAGCAAGCGGCACAATAGTTTTTGATAACAATGATGTGGCTTTGCAAGCTCCGAAAATGAACTTTACTAATGTTCAAGGGCAATTGACTTTTAATAACGATAAAATTAACACCCAAGACTTAGCGTTGGTTTGGCAAGGACTACCTATTAGCCTTGAAGTTACAGGTATCAATAAAGCCGATTATTATGATACTGATATTACCCTAAATGCTCTCTGGAAAGAGCATCAGTGGTTAGCGCATGTGCCTGAAAAATTAAAACGTTACACACAAGGTGAGTTGCCTTGGCAAGGTCATTTATCACTGCACCAGCACCATCAAGGTGGCTTTTCTTATCAAGGGAATTTCTCTTCTGAGCTAGAAAAAACCAAGCTATTGTTGCCAAAACCCTATAATCGCGATGGTAGTCAGAAAAACCCTCTTTCGGTAGATATAGATGGCCAAATAACCCAATCTAAAATTACCCTTAATTATGGCGATAAAATGCTATTTTCTGGTTATTTAGATCATGAAAACACCGCTTTTACCCGGGCAAACTTGATGTTAGGTCAAGGTATTATGGCGTTACCTAGCAATGGCTTTCATATAACCACTAAGTTAGAGCAAGCTGACTTTTCAAAGTGGCAACCGCTGATCAGTGATATTCTTGATGCGGTTAACCAACCTCAATCAGAGGGTTTTGTGGCAATGGAAGTTGAGCCGTCAATGCCATTTATTGCTAGACCTAAAAGGATTCGTGGTTCAATCGGTCAGTTAGCGATTTTGGGGCAGCAATTAAATAATGTTTCTTTTAACTTACTTGATAAGCCCGATTGGTGGCTTCTACAGTTAAATGCCAAGGAGACGCGTAGTCAAATTAAAATTCACCCTGACTGGCTTAAGCAGGGACTCGAGATTAATGCCGAATTTTTGAAGCTAGCTAGTACTGAAGATGAAGCAGAGCAAGAAAAATCAGGTGCTTACAGCGTTGACAAAGCAGAAAACGATATTATATTTGCCAATATTCCACCGCTGAAATTTCACTGTGATGTTTGCGCTATTGACCAATTGTCTCTTGGAGAAGTCGATGCCACAATCTCTCGGCTCGGCGATGATATTATCAAATTTTCTGATTTTACTGCTAAACGCGGTGAAACATCGGTGAAGCTTGCGGGGCAATGGCTTCATAATGAAACACAGTCTGAGACATCCCTAGTCGGAAATTTATCTATCAATGATATTGAGACAGAGCTGAAAGCCTTGTCATTTGATTCTATTATCAAAGATAGTGGTGCTGAGGTTGCGTTTGATCTGAACTGGCAAGGCGGACTTCATGATTTTGAGTTAAGTCAGTTAAATGGCAATGTTAACGCCAAGCTTGATGATGGTTATTTAGCGGACGTTAGTGATAAAGGTGCACGCATGCTTTCTGTGCTGAGTTTGCAATCTCTGGTTCGAAAGTTAACCTTAGATTTTCGTGATATCTTTAGTGATGGTATGTTTTACAGTAAAATTACCGGTGACTACCAATTAAATCAAGGCACATTTTCTACTCAAAACACTGAAATGGATGGCACGGCAGGCAACTTATTTATGACAGGTCATACCGATTTAATTTCTGGAGAGTTAGCATATGATATGTCGTATCAGCCAAACTTAACATCAAGCTTACCAGTCATCGCATGGATTGTTACTTTGAACCCCGTAACATTTTTAGCTGGGGTCGCTATTGACCAAGTAATTAAGTCACAGGTAGTTTCTGAGTTTAAATTTGAGCTTACCGGTACTGTTGATAATCCCGAGATAAAAGAAGTTAACCGTAAGAGTAAGAGTATCAGTGTCGACACTAGCTTACCGACAGAAGATATAAAGCCAGTTAACAAAGAAACAGGTGAGTGATGATTAAATTAAGTGCTGTGCAGTTATCCTCTTCTGCCGACGTTACGACAAACTTAGCCACTATTGAGCAAATACTTGCTGACATCACTGGTGTCGATGCTAATGATAATAATGCATTAGCGACGCAAGAGAAGGTTGAACATTTAGTGGTATTACCCGAGTGCTGCCTGCTTTTTGGCAGCAAAGATAGTGCTCAGTTAACCTTGGCGCAAGAAACGGCAGAGCATAACAACCTATGTCAAAGCCTTGCCAAGCTTGCTCAACGTTTTAAGGTGTATTTAGTTGCTGGTACCATACCACTAATTTCATCAACGCCTGATAAGTTTACCAACAGTTGTTGTGTATTTAACCCAAGTGGTGACATGATAGGGCAGTACGATAAGATTCATTTGTTTGATGTTAGTGTCAGTGATAATACCAAAAGTTATAGTGAGTCACGTTATACGCAAGCAGGCAGCGAAGTAAAGGTGGTAAACTCGCCTTTTGCTAATATTGGTTTATCGGTTTGCTTTGATTTACGCTTCCCTAGGTTATTTCAGCAGTTACGTGAACAAGGGGCTGATATTATCACCGTACCTAGCGCATTTACTCGTGTCACCGGAAAAGCCCATTGGCAAACGTTACTGCAAGCCAGAGCGATTGAAAATCAAGTGTATATCATTGCGGCAGGTCAAGAAGGTGTACATGAAAACGGACGAGAAACATGGGGACATTCAATGATCATTAACCCTTGGGGTGAAGTCGAACAATGTAAAGTTAGTGGTGTCGGTTATATCAGTGTTGACTATCATGAAGAAGAGTTAACACGCATTCGTCAAAGTATGCCACTTAGATCACCACTGAACTGATAGCTAAAGAAACCATAGTCCCAAAATTTAATTAAAGCATAAAAAAGTTGAGCTAATACCTAATGAATAGTGTTGAAAAAGCCTTATTAACCGACAGTCATATTGATGATGAAATTTTAGCTAAAACCTTAGCCAGTATGATGGGGCGAAAAGTCGATTATGCCGATCTGTATTTTCAAGCAAGTCAGCATGAATCATGGGTATTGGAAGATGGCATTGTAAAAGAAGGCTCTTATAATATTGAGCGTGGCGTAGGCGTTAGAGCTATTTCTGGCGAAAAAACTGGCTTTGCCTACTCAGATGACATCTCACCCATTGCCCTGCAACAAGCCGCAGATGCAGCAAAAGGCATAGCCGATGCTGGAACTGGCGCACAAGTAAAAGCGTTTACGCGTAAGCCAGCCATTCAAATGTATCAATCCGTTGAGCCATTAGGTAGTTTGTCGCAAGAGCAAAAAATAGAATTATTACATCAAGTTGAAGCACATGCTCGCCAAGTTGATAGTCGGGTAAAACAAGTTATCGCGAGTTTATCGGGAGTTTATGACACTGTGTTGGTGTCAGCGAGTGATGGCACCTATGCAACAGATATTCGACCACTGGTAAGGCTTAATTGTTCTGTACTGGTAGAAGATAATGGTAAACGTGAAAGAGCTAGTGCCGGTGGTGGTGCTAGAACTGATTACAGTTACTTTTTTGAAGTAGAACCAGGCGCAAATAAAGCGCGTTATTTATCTTATGCAGAAGAAGCGGTAAGGCAAGCACTGGTAAATTTAGTGGCAATTGAAGCGCCAGCTGGTAACTTCCCTGTGGTACTTGGGGCAGGTTGGCCGGCAGTATTATTACATGAAGCTGTTGGTCATGGTTTAGAAGGTGACTTTAACCGTAAAGGCTCTTCGGCATTTTCAGGTAAAGTTGGCCAACAAGTGACTTCTGAGTTGTGTACCATTGTTGATGACGGCACCTTAGCAAATCGTAGAGGTTCAATCTCTATTGATGATGAAGGTACGCCAGGTCAGTATAATGTGTTGATTGAAAAAGGTATCTTAAAAGGCTATATGCAAGATAAGCATAACGCGAGCTTGATGGGCGTTGCACCAACAGGCAACGGTAGACGTGAATCTTATGCACATTTACCTATGCCACGTATGACAAATACTTACATGCTGGCGGGTGAATCAAGCCCTGAAGAAATCATTAAGTCTGTCAAGAAAGGTATATTCGCCCCAAATTTTGCTGGCGGGCAAGTAGATATTACTTCCGGAAAATTTGTTTTTACTAGCTCAGAAGCTTACTTGATTGAAGACGGGGAAATTACTTCGCCAATAAAAGGCGCAACTTTAATTGGCAATGGCCCTGAAGCGATGAAGAAAGTTAGTATGGTTGGTAATGACTTGAAACTTGATGCAGGCGTCGGTGTTTGTGGTAAAGACGGGCAAAGTATTCCTGTGGGCGTTGGGCAACCGACATTAAAGGTTGATGAAATGACTATTGGCGGTACGCAGTAGTCACCTTTATTAAGCGCAAAAAAAGCAAGTACTGATACTTGCTTTTTTTATCTCAAAATTCGTTAACCTAATCTGGTTTTAGGCATTTTCTTTTAAGTAGGTAAATAAATTTTTATAATGCTTACCTAGTTTTTCTGCTTTTTTCTCTTTGGCTGCGTGACGCACTAACTGTTTTATTTTTTGTCGTTCGATTGATGGAAACTCGCTTATCAACGCTTCAACCGCATCATTACCTTGCTCAATTAACTCATCTCTGATTGTTTCTAATCGAACAAACTTAGCGGTTTCTTGCTGATGTTTATTTGCCATAACTGCAATAGCCTGATGAATCGGTTCAAGGTCGGTCTCTAATAATATCTTAGCGGTATGACGAATATGTCGACGTAACGCTTCATGTTTATTGGTAATTTTGTCAGCTAAAATCATCGCGTCTTTTAAATCTTCGCTAAGAGGAAGACGGCTGCGCTGATGCTTAGACATTTCAATGAGTTCTTGAGCGAAATCTTGCAAATCATGCATTTCGCGCTTTATTTCGGTTTTACTCTTTAACTCTTCTTCCATTTCTTGTGATGAGTCGTCGATATCGTTGGCTGACTGAGGCATAATAATGTCTAATACCATGTTAAAGTAATTAATAATTGCCTTTATTATACCATTAAACAATCAATTTTCTAAACGGCTGTTTATAGCCTTTGTCTCCCCATTAAAAAGAGAAAGCAGAAATCAATATGAGCACAGATTCTAAATCCCAAGATCTTATGACTAAACAACTTACCGAAGTTAAAACACGAGTTGCGAAAGTACTTGAGTTAGCAAAATCATTAGGTGCAGATGGGGCTGAAGTTGCCATGAGTCGCCAACAAGGGTTAAGTGTTAGCACACGCATGGGGGAAGTAGAAAATGTTGAGTTTACCAATGATGGTGCGCTAGGGATTACTGTCTATCAAGATGGCCGAAAGGGTAGTGCTTCTACCGCCGACTTATCAGAACAAGCATTAAATAAAGCCGTTACTGCGGCAGTAAATATTGCGAAATATACCTCAGTAGATGACTGTTCAGGTTTAGCCGACAAAGATTTACTAGCAATGAATCCGCAGGACTTAGATTTATACCACCCCCATGAAATTTCTACTGAAGCGGCAATTGAATTAGCAAAAGAGTGTGAGCAAAGTGCCTTGAGTGCTGATGAGCGTATTTGTAATTCAGATGGTGCAAGTTTTGATAGCTTTACTGGCTTTAAAGTATATGGCAACAGTCATGGACAATTAGTTGGCTACCCGAGTTCGCGTCACAGTTTAAGCTGCGTGATGATCGCAAGTGAAGGTGATGA
The DNA here is from genome assembly GCA_913057925.1 of uncultured Colwellia sp. Lineage (GTDB taxonomy): Bacteria > Pseudomonadota > Gammaproteobacteria > Enterobacterales > Alteromonadaceae > Colwellia. The sequence goes on from CAJXPG010000073.1 coordinate 11,336, forward strand.
TATGGAGCGCGACTATGCCTATACAGTGAATAGAGACTTCTCTTTATTAGATAGTGCTGAAAATGTTGGTTTAGCTGCGTCTAAAGAGGTTTTATCTCGCTTACAACCGCAAACAATTGCCACAGGTAAAGTGCCAGTATTGTTTAGAGCCGATATTGCCAATACTATTTGGGGGCACTTCATTGCCGCTATCAGTGGCGGTAACTTATACCGTAAGTCTTCTTTTTTACTAGATGCGCTAGGTAACGATATTTTCCCTGAATTTTTAAATATCAGCGAACGTCCTCACATTACCAAAGCACTGGCAAGTAGTGCATTTGATAGTGAAGGCGTATTAACAAAAGATCGTGAAATTATCACTGATGGTGCGTTGCAAACGTATTTATTAACAAGTTATTCTGCCCGTAAATTAGGGTTAAGCACGACAGGGCACGCAGGTGGCATTCATAACTGGTTAGTTAATGCTAAAGGTCATGATGGCGAGTTCGATGCCATGTTAAAAACCCTTGGTACAGGTTTGTTAGTTACAGAATTGATGGGGCAAGGTGTCAATGTAGTTAATGGTGATTACTCTCGTGGCGCATCAGGTTTTTGGGTTGAAAATGGTGAAATTACTTACCCTGTGAGTGAAATTACCATTGCTGGAAACTTAGCTGATATGTTTAAAGGTATTGTTGCGGTTGGTTCAGATGTTGATATGCGTGGCAGTATTCGTACTGGTTCAGTTCTTATTGATGAGATGCAAGTAGCGGGTCACTAGGGACTGCTGATCTTTTCAGATGATTTTTGTCTCGAACAACAATCAATCCTGAAAGATCACACTCACTAAGCTTACTCAAATTTTTCTGTAAGAATTGGGTAATAAAAAACGCTATTAGCAGCTTTGTTGATAGCGTTTTTTATTTTAGATTGCTCGTGAGGTTTACTTAAAATTAGCTTAGGTCAGCATTATTGTCGCAGTACCTAAGAAAGCAAAAATCCCTACTACATCAGTTACTGTGGTAATAATTACGCTACCCGCAAGTGCTGGATCAATATTAAGGCGTTTAAGTATTAAAGGGATACTCACACCAGCAAGCCCTGCTGCTGTCATATTCATCAGCATGGCAAAGGCAATAACACCACCTAGCATTAAATCTTGTTTCCAAATTGCTACTACAGTGGCAATTAAGGCTGCCCAAATAATGCCATTTAAAAAGCCAACGGCCACTTCTTTGGTTAATAATGCTCGGGCGTTACTATCACCAACATGTCCTAATGCCATGCCCCGAATAACGAGCGTGAGTGTTTGGCTGCCCGCGACACCGCCCATGCTTGGTACCAAAGTATTAAGTACAGCAAGAATGGCTAGTTGCTCAAAAATTCCTTCAAACATACTCGTTACAGCGACAGCCATTAGCGCAGTAATTAAGTTAACGCCAAGCCATAATGAACGTTGTTTGGTACTTTTGATGACAGGAGCAAAGGTATCGGCTTCGTCATCTAAACCCGCCATACTCATCATCGAGTGCTCAGCGTTTTCACGTATGATATCGATTACATCATCAATAGTAATACGGCCAAGTAAATGTCCTGCTTCGTCAACGACAGGGGCTGAAAACCAATCATGACGCTCGAAAAGTTGCGCGACATCTTGTTCATCCATATCCGCTTGTACGGCCTCTACATCGGCATTAATCAAGCTCGAGACTATTACTTCAGCTTTAGCTGTAACTATTGCTGCGAGGGAAACTGCACCAATAAAGAGGTTGTTGCGATCAACTACATAAAAAGAGTCAGTGGCTTCAGGGAGATCACCTTTAAGGCGTAAATAGCGTAAGACCACATCAACACTTACATCTGGGCGCAAGGTGATGGTATCGGTATTCATGATACCGCCAGCAGTATCTTCCTCATAAGAAAGGGCAGCTTCAACACGACTCCTATCTTGGGAGTCCATTGAGTTGAGTACTTCTTTAAAGATACTGTCAGGTAAGGTTCGAAGTACTTCGGCTAAATCATCAACGTCCATGCCTTCGGCAACAGCTGCAAGCTTTTCAGGCCGCATGCTTTTAAGGATGCCTTTACGTACTTCTTCATTGAGCTCTTCAAGAACTTCACCATGAAAATCTGGATCGATAAGTTGCCAAAGAACCGGACGACTTTTTGCTGTAGAGGACTCTAATATCAGTGCCAAATCATAAGCAGGCATATGTTGCAGCAGTTTACGTACATAGACGAACATACCGCTACCAAGTGCTTCATTGACTTGTTGTAATCTTTGCTGATTGTATTCTTGCTCTGATACTTCTGGCATAGTGATTCTGCTTATTTGATGGTTATTACACAGAAAACCCATAAGAAAATGACGATATTTAGGGTTACTTACGATGAATAGAGAGAGTACTCTCTTGAAAACTCACTAAAAGTTACCATTAGTTTATCGTAAGTTAGTGGTTTTATCAGCTTTTTTATCTAAGGGAGGTTATTCGGCTTCGTCAAACTTATCAGATATTAATTGACAGATTTCAGCAAGTGCCAGCTCGGCATCATTGCCTTGTGCGGTGATGTTAACTACTTTCCCTTTGCCACCAGCAAGTAACATCAATGCCATGACACTACTCGCATCAGCCTCTTTTCCTGATAGTTCTAGCGTTATTTTGGCAGAAAATTTTTGGCTTAGCTGCGCTAACTTTGTTGCTGCTCGAGCATGCAGGCCAAGTTTATTACAGATGGTAACTTGCTGAGATACTGTCGTCATTCACTTTCTCTATTACGTTGATTTTACGTTAATATCTCTATGATGGATTTGTATATCATCGCGTTCTTTACGAAAGTTTTTAGCAAGCATTTCAGCAATGTAAACAGATCTGTGCTTACCGCCAGTACAACCAATTGCAATGGTGACATAGCTGCGGTTGTTACGTTCTAAGTGAGGTAGCCATGTCATCATAAAGCTATTAATTTGCCAAATGAACTTAGTGACAATCGCTTGACTAGCAAGAAAGTCTTTTACTTCTTGATCAACACCGGTTTTACCTTTAAGTGCCTTTTCCCAAAAAGGGTTAGGTAAGAATCTGGCATCAAAAACATAATCGGCATCAACGGGTATACCGTGTTTAAAACCGAATGATTCAAAAACCAATACCATGGTGCCGGTCTTTTTTCCTAAGATTCTTTCTCTTACAAGATCTGCAAGTTGATGAGGAGACAACTGACTCGTATTTATATATAAGCCAGCATTAGTTGAAATAGGCTCTAATAATGACTTCTCTAAGGCGATGGCTTGCTCAAGTGCCATATTCTCTTTAATGAGAGGGTGCAAGCGACGTGTTTCACTAAATCGTCTAATTAAATCATTGTCGTCAGCATCTAAAAAAAGTGTATTAACATCGACAGCTTTGGGCAAATAAGCAATGATTTCTGGAATATCTTGAGGATCTTCAGGTAAGTTTCGAACATCTAAACTTACAGCAACATTCTCATAGTCATTGATTACCGTATGGGTTAGTGCAGGCAGTAAATTAACGGGAATGTTATCAACACAATAGTAGCCAAGATCTTCTAATACACGTAAGGCTACTGATTTTCCTGAGCCTGAGCGGCCACTAACTATGATTAGTTTCATGTATTCTATTCCAAAGGATATTTAAGGTAACGGTTGCTAGTTTTCTAGCTTGCTTGCTGCACTAAGTTAAAAAGCGCTTGGTTATCGCTACATCTTCTTACTTGTTTAAGTACTTTTTTATCACTAAATAATTTAGCAATATTTTTCAAGGTATCTAAGTGCTCTTGGCAGCTATTTTCAGGTACGAATAAAGCAATAAATACATCGACGTCTCTATCATCTATGGCATCAAAATCAATAGCTTGCTGTGTGGTGATAAGTACAGCTACGGCTTTGTGGGCATTAGGTAATCGACCATGAGGGATGGCAATGCCATTTCCTATGCCAGTGCTGCCCATTTTTTCTCTATCAAGTAGACTTTCTAATAATTCATCTTGGTCAATGTCGACTACTTGATTTGCAGCTAATTGACAGATTTTTTCTAGAATTCTTTTTTTACTGGTTACTGCTACATCACAACTGGTACAGCTTGTTGTTAATATTTCTGATAATTGCATAATAGTTAGCGTGGTTTATAGGCGCCCAATCTTGCTAGTCACTTAGCTAAGGGCGCCTGATCTTAACTGCTTTAATTACTTTAAAGCGTCTGCTAGTTACTCAAAATGTTAATGTTGGGCAACTTTAGCTTTGTGTTTAAGGATTTGGCGATCGAGTTTATCAACTAAGGTGTCGATTGAGGCATACATATCTGCATTGACCGCTGAAGCGAAAACATCACCACCGTTAACATGAATATTAGCTTCTGCCTTTTGGTCAAGCTTTTCTACCGTGAGAATGACATTCACATTATTAATTTGGTCAAAGTGTCGCTCTAGTTTTAAAAATTTAGTATTTACATATTCACGTAATGAACTTGTTACTTCTACATGGTGGCCAGAAAGATTAATTTGCATAAGCATGATCCTTTTTTTGTAGTTTCTATAGTAAACTTTTTCGTTGGTTTGACGGTGGAATTGCTAGAGACTCTCGATATTTAGCGATAGTACGTCGCGCCACTTTTATTCCCTGCTCGGCTAGTAAATCAGCCATCTTACTATCACTTAACGGTTTTGCAGGGGTTTCCGCTAAGATAAGTTTCTTAATTAATGAACGTATTGCCGTTGATGAACACTCACCGCCATTCTCCGTACTAACATGGCTAGAAAAGAAGTATTTAAGCTCAAAAATACCTCTTGGAGTGTGCATGAACTTTTGGGTGGTAACACGTGAAATGGTTGATTCGTGCATATCTACGGCTTCAGCAATGTCATTTAGTACCATAGGACGCATCGCTTCAGCACCATGCTCTAGAAAGCCTTGCTGACGTTGCACAATACAGTTTGACACTTTGAGTAGTGTGTCATTGCGTGACTCAAGACTTTTAATAAACCATTTAGCTTCTTGCAAGTTAGCGCGAATAAACTGTCCATCATTAGTTGATGATTTCATTGTCTTTGACATCGCAGCATATTGTTGATTTATTGAAAGCTTTGGTGCGGTATCTGAGTTTAATTCAACAACCCAACGACCATTTTTCTTTTCAACGGTCACATCTGGGATAACGTATTGATCATCCCCTTTAATAACCGCATCGCCAGGACGAGGATTTAAGCTTTGAATTAAGCGCATAACTTCACGAAGTTGATCTTCTTTAAGCTTTGTTTTGCGCATTAATTGTCGGTAATCTCGATTGCCGAGTAAGTCGATATGCTCATTGATAATCAGCTTACTTTCTTTTAAGTAAGGGGTATCACTACTAAATTGATTCAATTGAATAAGTAAACATTCAGGAATAGAGCGAGCGGCAACACCTATAGGATCAAACATATTAATCCTTTTTAGTACGGCTTCAACTTCATCAAGTTCAAGGTCTTCAATGCCGACACTTTCAAGAATTTCATCAGATGAGACAGTAAGGTAACCGGCATCATCTACCGCTTCAATTATGGCTATCGCGACGGTTTTATCAGTATCTGAAAATGGTGTTAATTCCATTTGCCATAACAAATGATCTTGTATTGAGTCAGTCGTTTCGCCTTGGTAAGTGAAGTCATCAGCAGGACTACTAACAGCACCTGTGTTTGAAACACCCGCGCTGTAACTTTCTTCCCAAGTAGTATCAATATTGAGCTCTTCAGGAATGTCACTTTTTTCCATAGCCTCAGTAGTGCTGATTTCATCAAGGGTTGCTTGTTGCTCTTCACTTCCGTCACTTGTCGCTTGCTCAGGTTTAGTTTCAGTGGCACTTGCTGAGAAGGCATCTTCTAGATTGTTCTGTTCACTATTACTGTCATTTTGAGCTTTTTCATCGATCTCAAGTAATGGGTTGCTCTCTAATACTTCTTGAATTTCTTGTTGTAACTCTAACGTCGATAATTGCAACAGCTTGATCGCTTGTTGCAATTGTGGAGTCATCGTTAATTGTTGTCCAATACGGAGCTGTAATGTAGGGCGCATCTAGGTTTTATACTTTCCTATTATTGTTCTTTGAAGCTATTTCTAACGTTTCTCGTTAGCTACTTTTGGTTAAATTGTTCTGACAACGGCTACTTATTGATAGCTTTACTATAGCGTGAATTGTTCCCCTAGGTATACATCTCTGACTTTTTGATTAGCAAGAATTTGATCTGCATTACCTTGAGCGATTATTTCTCCATGACTAACAATATAAGCATGTTCACAAACATCTAAAGTTTCTCGAACATTATGATCTGTGATTAAAATGCCAATACCACGTTGCTTTAAGTGTAAGATGATTTTTTTAATGTCGCCAACAGAAATCGGGTCAACACCGGCAAAGGGTTCATCTAAAAGAATAAATTGTGGATCTGCAGCTAATGCTCGGGCAATTTCAACACGACGCCTTTCACCACCTGATAAACTCATTCCTGTATTATCTTTAATATGGCAAATATGAAATTCTTCAAGTAAATGTTCTAGTTTTTCAGCACGTTGAGCATCATTTAGTTCTTTTCTCGTTTGTAATATCGCCATGATATTATCAGTGACGGTGAGTTTTCTGAAAATAGAGGCTTCTTGAGGAAGATAGCCAATACCACTTCGAGCTCTTTCATGCATTGGAGCGAGTGTTAAGTCTTCACCGTTAAGTTTTATTGAGCCGTCATCATTAGGCACTAAACCAACAATCATGTAGAACGAGGTAGTTTTACCCGCGCCATTAGGGCCAAGAAGCCCTACTATTTGTCCGGCATTTACTTGCAGGCTAACATTTTTAACTACTTGTCTGCTTTTATATGACTTAGACAGACCGTCAGCAATAAGTGTACTGACTGCTGCTTGTTCTGAATTACTTGTTGTCACGGCTATCGCCTTCTTTTTCTGAAGTCTTATTGTCTTTATCTTCTTTAGACTTTTCGTAGGTTTCTTTTTGCTTTTTCAGAACTGTTGGCTGCAATACGGTAGTAACAGATTGGTTGTCTGCACTTTGCGCTTCAAGTCGCTCAGTTAAGGTGTTGTAAGTTATTTCATTACCACTGACTTCACTACCCGCTTGCTTAACCAGAGCGTTACCCGAAACCGTAATGGTGTTGGTGTTTGGGTGGTAGGATATTTCATCAGCTTGTAAGCTTATTAAACTACCATCTTCCAGTTTTTGCTGGAAAATAGCAGGCTTGCCTTTAGCTAGATATGTATCATTTTTAATACCTGTTTTTTTATCAATACGGCTAAAAACTTTTACGATATCTGCAGTAATAGATATTGAGCCTTGGCGAATACTCACGTTGTCTAAGTAACTGGCTATTTTATTTTTAAGATCTGCTGCCTGACGCTGAGATTTAATGGTGATCTCTTGCTCTAAGTCTTTTTTAGCGGCGTGCACAGGCGATATTAGCAATAGACTAAAAGTTATCGCTAAAGCTGTTAACGGTTTAGAGCGTAATTTAGCTTTCATCAAATTCTTTATAAATTGTGCGTTCATGCTTGGTTAGTGTCATCTGTTTTGTGTTTAAGTCGATAATTAATCCCGAGCCGTACATGGTGAAGTCTTTCCCGACAACCACTACCGTTTGTTCAGAAGTAATAATATTTGTTTTCAAGTCTAAGGCGATTGCTTTACAACGGATTTCTTTAATTAAGCTATCAGCTTCCGTCGCTTTAATTTGCACCTGACTTTTTAATTCCACACGGTTATCTTTATACAGTGTGGCCTCTTGAGCACTTACTTTCCATGGCTGCCCTTCTTTTTGAGGATACAAGGTGTAATTTGGTAACTCAAAATAACTGACTGCTAAGTCAGAGTAATGCTCCATGCGTTCTGCTTCTATCGTGTGGGAAAGCTTACCCAATTCACTGTAGATTTTACTTTGTAACTTCTCTGCAATAAAGTCTGGACGTTGTTCATCAACAATTAGCGTGTCTTCCTCAATTGAGGCACTGCGCCATTCTATAATGCCATAGACAAGGGCACTAAGTAGTAAGAAAAATAGCGCTAAGCTATTTAATCGATTCATATACTTGCGCCTGTTGCACTATGCAAACTTCCTTGCGTTTGCATAATTAAATCACAGGTTTCACGTACCGCGCCAAAACCACCACGGGTAAAAGTAATATAGTTTGCACCTTGTTGTACTAAAGGGTGGCCATCTGAAACACAAATGCCTAAACCTACCGCTTCAATACAAGGTAAATCTGGTACGTCGTCACCAATATAAGCGATTTGCTCTAGTTTGATTGATAACTTATCCGCTAATTGCATTAGTGCTGGTAATTTATCTTCTTGTCCTTGAATAATATGAGCAACATTAAGTGCTTTCATACGATTTGCTACGATAGCTGAATTTCTACCTGTGATAATTGCGACTTCAACACCACTCGCACCTAGCGCTTTTATGCCAAAACCATCTTTGGTATGAAAAGCTTTTAACTCTTCACCATCATTACCTAAGTAAATTCGACCATCAGAAAATACTCCATCAACATCGCATACCAATAACTTGATTTGTTTGGCTTTTGTTAGGGTGCTTTCGGCAACATCACCATAAAGTGTATTCATTACAGTACTCCAGAGCTAAGTAGGTCATGCATATTCATAGCACCAATAGGTTGATTGTTGTCATTGACAATAATTAAGCCGTTAATCTTTTTGTCTTCCATTATCTTTAATGCTTGTGCAGCTAACATGTCTGCCTGGGCAACTTGCGGTTGATGGGTCATGACCGTGCTAATACTATCAGAGTGAATATCGACTTTATTATCTAATACTCTTCGAAGGTCACCATCGGTAAATAACCCAACCAATACTTTTTGCTGATCGACAATCGCAGTCATTCCTAAACCTTTTAGCGACATTTCAACTAAAGCATCTTTAATCAGTGCATCTTGTGCAATCACAGGTACGCGTTCATCTTTGTGCATAATATCACTAAGACGTAATAATAGCCGCTTACCTAAACTACCACCTGGGTGAGACAAGGCAAAATCATCAGCGGTGAAATCGCGGGCATTTAATAATGCTACAGCGAGTGCATCCCCCATCACTAATGTTGCGGTAGTACTTGAGGTAGGTGCTAAGCCAAGCGGACAAGCTTCAGTTGAAACCTTAATGCATATGTGAGTATCTGCAAGCTTGGCTAATGTCGATTCTTGATTACCCGTCATTGAAATAAGTTTGGCACCAATGCGTTTGATCACAGGGATAATTGCCAGCACTTCACTGGTTTCTCCTGAATTGGAGATGGTTAACACTACGTCGTCATTGGTGATCATACCAAGATCCCCGTGACTTGCTTCTCCTGGATGAACAAAAAATGATGGGGTACCGGTACTGGCAAGCGTTGCCGCTATTTTTCCACCGATATGTCCAGATTTGCCCATACCAATAACAATGACCCTACCTTTACAGTGGTACATTAGTTGGCAGGCTTGTTCAAAATTATCATCAACAAACGCTAGTAATTCAGCGATTGCTTGTTGTTCAATTTCAATAACATTTTTGGCTAACTGTTTGAAATTTTGCATAAGATTTATTTCTATCAGCTCTTTTACGATAATTGACTAAAAAGTAATACTTGGTAAGCGATAAAGCTTAACAGTAATAACCCGCCTTTTGCACGAGTAATTCTAAATGCGCCAAATCGACGACTAAAACATAAAATAAATAACAGTAAAGTAACACCTAACATATAGGGGGCATCTCTGCTTGCCGCTAAGGCGTCAATACTTCCAGGCGCGATTAATCCAGCCAGCGGTAATACCGCAAGAATATTGAAAATATTAGAGCCAATAATATTACCTAGGGCTAAGTCATCTTCCTTTTTAATAATACTCATAATGCTGGCGGCAAGTTCCGGCAAGCTTGTACCAATAGCGATAATGGTTAGGCCTATTACTAGATCACTTATGCCAAATGCCTTGGCTATAAATACCGAAGAATCCACCAAAAAGCTCGCACTTAATGGTAATAAAATGATACCAACGACTAACCATATCAGTGAAAGTTTCATAGTTACTGCAGGAGCTACATCTTGTTCTGCTTCGATAATTAATGGGTCATCGCTAGGTTTACCTTTAGTTTTCTTTAGCGTAATGACTAGCAAAGCAATAATATAAATTGCAAAACCTGTCATTAAGATAACGCCTTCAAAAAAGCTGAAGTGATTGTCAGTTAGTACCCAATAACCTAAAGCGGTGATCGCTAATATAAGGGGAATTTCACGTTTAATCGTTTGTGATGAAACCGTTAATGGTTGTAATAAAGCGGTGAGACCGAGCACTAAAGCGATGTTTGTTATATTGGAGCCAATAGCATTACCGATAGCTGTATCAGGGTTTCCTTGCATTGATGCTGTAGCAGCTACCATCATTTCAGGCGCGGAAGAGCCCATAGCGACAATAGTTAAGCCAATGATCATTGGTGAAACACCTAAATTTCTCGCCAGTGATGAGGCGCCAAAAACGAATTTATCAGCACTCCAAACTAAAGCGACAAGGGCAATAAGTAGTATAAAAATTTGTTCTAGCATTAATGACTCCATAGTGATACCAAGTCGACTAAGTTTCTTCCACTCAGCGATAATTAAAAGGTTTAGAGGCAAGGCATTGATTGCAGAGAATGGTTATTCCCTTGTCAAAATCAATAACGTGGCATATAAAGCTTTTAAACTCGCCCTTGGGAGCTCATTAAGAAACTGATAACTGCACAAAATTAATGAAATATAAAATGACTATGT
>CAJXPG010000074.1 GCA_913057925.1 uncultured Colwellia sp.
TCTGCCTTGTATAAATACCCAACAATTCGCTGCAAAAACAATCTCGAAAGATCAATAGCCCCTAGCCATTTTTAAGTGTTTTTTTAACTTTCTTAAGCGCCATTTGTTGCTTAAGCGGTGATAAGTACTCAATGAACAATTTACCCTTCAAATGATCAATTTCATGCTGCATAACAATCGCTAGAAAGTCATCACTGGTTATCGATATTGCTTCACCATTCCTGTCTAGCGCTTCTACAGTCACTTTTGAAAAGCGCTCAACATCAGCGTAGTAACCTGGTACAGATAAGCAACCTTCTTGGCCTTTAGCCTTCTCTTCACCACTGATAATTTCAGGGTTAACAAGAATTAGCGGCTCGTCACGATTTTCCGAAATATCAATAACAACAACAGCTTCACTACTACCAACTTGCGTGGCGGCTAAACCAATACCGTCCTCGGTATTATACATTGTTTCAAGTAAGTCATCGATCAAGCCTTGAATTTGACTAACATCTGTCACAGGCTTTGCTTGCATTGTTAATTTATCATCGGGGGCAGTAAGTATGCTTAATACTGTCATAATGTTTTTCTCTTTTACTCGTTTAATTAAATTTTACGCTTGCTGAGCAGCTAACCTTGTTAATAACTTGTCATGAATAGCGCCAAAACCGCCATTGCTCATCACGACGATAATATCGCCTGGGCGCGCTTGAAGAGTTATCTGCTCAACAAGTTTTTCAATGTTTTCTTCGACAATACAGGGTGACTGACATTGATTAATTAAGTCACTTACCGACCAATTTACTTGCCCGCCTTGATAGATAAAAATACTATCCGCATCATTAAGTGATTGTGGCAAAGACTCTTTGTGCACTCCCGACTTCATGGTATTAGATCTTGGCTCTAACACTGCAAGAATACGCCCTTTTTGTGCTTCATCATCAATGCGAGCTCGAACGCCAGCCAAGGTTTTAGCGATAGCGGTAGGATGATGAGCAAAATCGTCATAAACACTGATATTATTGACCACACCGCGCAACTCGAAACGACGCTTAGTATTTACAAATTGCCCCAGTGCTTCAATAGCGACAGCACTTGGCACACCTGCATGACGTGCAGCGGCAATAGCCATCACACCATTTTCAATATTAAAGTCACCAATTAAATCCCAGTTGACAATACCTTGCTTTTGACCGGCAAAATTGACAATAAACTCACTGCCTTGTGCATTAAGCTTTTCAACCTGCCAGCCTGTATGATTATCCGTAAGCTCTGATGGTGTCCAACAGCCCATGGTAAGTACTTCATTAACCGCGCTATCGTTAGCAGGTGAAAGTACTAAGCCATTACTTGGTACCATTCTAATTAAGTGGTGAAACTGCTTTTGAATATCACTAAGATCGTTAAATATATCACCATGATCAAACTCTAAATTATTGATAACTAAAGTTCTTGGTCGATAATGAACAAACTTAGAACGCTTATCAAAAAAAGCGCTGTCATATTCATCGGCTTCTATGACAAAAAATGGAGCTTCACCTAAACGTGCTGAGCAAGTGAAATTTTGCGGAACACCGCCAATTAAAAAACCGGGAGATAAGTGAGCATATTCAAGGATCCATGCAAGCATGCTGCTAGTCGTAGTTTTACCGTGAGTGCCTGATACCGCAAGCACCCAGCGATCTTTTAATACATTTTCTAGTAACCACTGCGGTCCTGAAGTATAAGGGATGTTTCGGTCAAGCATATACTCAACCATAGGATTTCCCCGAGACATGGCATTACCAACAATCACCATATCAATATCATCAATAAAGTTCTCAATTTGATAGCCTGACATTAATTCTATGCCGAGTTGCTCTAATTGTGTACTCATAGGGGGGTATACATTAGCGTCAGAACCACTTACTTTGTAGCCAAGTTGTTTCGCAATAGCAGCAATTCCGCCCATGAAAGTACCACAAATACCTAAAATATGAAGGTGTTGCATTTTTTTACTCATAAATATACTTTACAAAATATTAAGAAGCTCTCTAATTGGCGTTATCATACCTTAATTACTAAGCTTTAGCTGTAAACAAGTCCCTTAAACTTAAGAGAGAAAATCTATAATGCCAAACAACTCTGCGACCACGAATGAGCAAGTGTTTAAACTCGTTTGCCAGAAAATAAAATCTGAGACTCACGATGTAAAAAGTTTTATTTTTTCCCATTCTAATCCAGATAGAACCAATAAATTTCAATCTTGGCCAGGACAACACATTAGCTTTACTCTCAATATAGCTGGAGTTAAGCACCATTGTAATTACACCTTATCTTCTTCGCCTTTAGATACTAGTGGCATCAGAATCACGGTGAAACGTGTACCTAATGGTGTTGTCTCTAACTTTTTACATGACCATTTTAAAGTCGGCCAAGAAATTGAAACCAAAGGACCAACAGGTGATTTTTATTTACCATCACCAGCTCCTGACAATGTACTACTTATCAGCGCTGGTAGTGGTATAACTCCGATGCTATCAATGCTTAGATTCATGGTAAAAACCGAAACTAAAAATCATATTATCTTTTTTCATAGCGCACAAAATGAAGTGGATCTTATCGCAAAAAAAGAAGTAGAATCTTTAGCAGCCTCGCATGGAAACTGTGAGGTAGTTTTTACCTTAACCCAGAAAGCTTCTTCTCGTTGGCTAGGTTTTCAAGGCCGAGTAAATCACGGCATGCTAAAGGGTATTCAGCAACTAAGTAGTTATCAAGTTTTTGTTTGTGGGCCTAAGGGGTTTCGTAAAGTTGTTCAAGAAATATTACGATCGCTTGGGCTACCGCGTGGTAATTACCACTATGAAAGCTTTGGTTTGCATGAATATATACGCGATAAAACTTATGATGTACCGCCTAAGCAACACAATGCAGTAGAAAGTGCCACCAACAAAACAACTCCGCCTGCTATTCAACAAAGTGAATCGACGAAAGTTTCAATTCATTTCAAGCGTTGGAATAAGTTTTATCAAGGGAATACCCAAGATACACTACTTGAGCAAGGAGAAGCTGCAGGCTTGATACTGCCTTACTCATGCAGAGCAGGTTGTTGTGGTAGTTGTAAAGCCAAGCTTATACATGGTCAAGTCGAGCAATTATCTCAAGACGGTTTATCTGTTACAGAGCGACAACAAGGTTATATCCTTTTATGTAGCGCTAAGGCCTTGACAGATATTGAGGTAAGTCATGAGTAACGCACCAGCTTGGTGCATGTATTTTTTCTTAAAAATCATAACCTAAGCTAAGCACTAACCTATAATCATTTGGATGAGGGGGTGTAGTACCTGCAGGAGCTACAGGGTGAGCAACGCGATCCCAATAGAATGAAAAGTCTAATTCAAAATCATTTCTAAAATCAAATTCAAAGCCTGTTTTTAAATGTGAGTTTCGCTTGCCAGAATTTTCTTCAACAAACTGCAGTTGATAGTCCAACAAATAATCTAAACGGCTCGAAATACTGTAATCAAAGAGTGTACCTAGTGCTATAACACCACTTCTCTGATCGCTATCTTGACTAGTATTGTAATAACTAGTCTCTTGATAACTAGGCCCCAAGGTTACATCCCATTGAATTCGTTTGTTTTTTACAACATGATATCCTAAGCTGAAACCTATAGTATCTCTTGAATCAATATTTTGCTGAAGATCGGTAAAGTGTTCGTAATCAAATACTCGAAAGAACATTGTGCTGCTGTAGAACCAATCAAAATACGAGGTGAGTCGACCCGTATCAGTAAGCACTTGTTGGTCTTCTTTAACTGTCGATTCACTATAAGTATAGGTAAAATCAACTCTAAATCGGCTAAATGGCGTCCGTCTTTGAATTTTAGCGCTGGCTAAATAGTCCAATTGATTAACATTACCTGAGTTGATATCGATGCCTAGCGTTACCTTACCGTCCCAAAGGCCTTTGCGATCATCTGCCGATGAGGTTATCGATAACAATTCAGATAAAGGGTAGTGCTGCTCTGTACCACCACTGATCAACACTAAGTGGTTTTGTTTTACCACAAGAAAGCCTTGCTTTACCTCACCATTGGCAAAACGAATTTGTTGATCGAACCGGCTTCGTAATTCCTTAACATCCTGCCAATCAAAAAAGATGGTATCAAACTCTTCACTCTCAAATTCTAGCTCATCATCATACATAGAGATGATATCACCCTTAAGCCACTCCCCTGATTGCAATTTTAGCCAATCATATTTTTGCGAAAATATTGGCGTAGGCGGTGACCACGCTTCCGCAGTATCCGCTTCTGTCGCTGCATAGGCACTATAACTGATAAGTAAACAGAGTAATAAAATCGTCTTCAAAATAATAACTGATATATTTTTATAAGCCTAAAAAGTAAAAAAGCTTGCAACTAAAAACAATGCAAGCTTTTAACGCGTATGGAAAATTAATTAAAAGTCATAACCAAAACCGATAACTAAACGAAAGTCATTCTTCTCCGGGATGTTATTCTCACTGTCAGGTTTAGGGTTTTCTGTTCTATCTGCATAGAAGGTGATACCTAACTCAAAGTCATTAGTAAGATCAATTTCTAGACCCGTTTCAAAGTGATGAATATTTCCACCGGCTTCTTCATCAATGATCTGCACACTATAAGTCGCATCGTAATCAATATCACTGGTTATTTCATAGCTAAAATCAGTTCCTAGCGTTAAACCATATGAATCTTCTGTATCACTGGCATCATCTTGAACATCTAGGAACTTACTTGTTTGATAACTGGGACCAGCATTAACGTCCCAAGCAACTTTGCTAGTATCGATAATATGGTAACCCAAACCGATACCGTAATGAATGCGATAATCAAGGTTTAAAAATTCATCGGAAATATACTCAAAATCGGCTGCACGAAAATAGATTTTTGGATTGAAGAACCAATCAAAGGACGAAGTTAGACGTTCACTGTCCGCTGTTACTTTAGTTTCGTCGGTATCTTGATCGACATAACGACTATAATCTGCAGTATAATCAGCCTTGAAACGGCTACTCGCACTTCTACGTTGGATACCAGCTGCAAGCGTATAATCTACTTGAACAGTATTACCGTCACGCAAGTTAATACCTAAGTTAATATAGCCATCCCATAAGTCACGTTCATTTTTACTTGAAGAAGCGATAGAAAGTAACTGACCTAATTCATAGTGCGTTGTGACACCATGCTTTACCATTGATAACTGCCCATCTTTAATCACTAAATAACCTTCTGCGATGGTACCGTCGAACATGCGAATGCTTTGCCAGTTTTTACTACGAAGTTCAGCGACATCTTCTAAATCAATAGTTTGTACATCAAGCTCATCACTGTCAAATTCAAGCTGCTCATCATACATTGATATGATGTCACCTTTTAACCATTCATCTGAAGACAATTTAACCCAATCAAAATCTTGCTTAAAAATTGGAGTAGGTTTTTGCCATTGGGTTTTATCTTGCTCTGCAAAGCTATAAAACGAAACAAGTAAAACGACAGGGATAATGACTGTTTTCACTAATAAACTGACTATCAATTGGTACATAAAAGATATTTCTCTTAAATAAGGTAGTTAAAGATAAAATATTAAGATCGTAGCAAGTAAAGGACCAATTACTATAAAGTTACAACCTAGCGAGTATTTTAAACAAAACAACAACAAAAAAGTATAAATTATTAAGGGCAAGCGACTAAATATATTCTATAGTATATTTTTACCAGTAAACGTAACGCACCACAATAGTGCACAATACGCACCAGCACAGTGCAGCCAGTAATTATAAAATCTAAAAAAACCTTTTAAATCAACACTGTTTGCATTGGCACAGTTTTAGCTAACTAATGAGCACCAATAGATGAATATTGATAATAGCTAAGCTTTATAACTTCATCCGTTTTACAACTTACTTAACAATTTAAAAACTAAACTCACTGGAGAGACACAATGTCACAAGCAGTATTCGATTTAATTAAAGAACACGATGTCAAATTTATTGACCTTCGCTTTACTGATTCAAAAGGTAAAGAGCAGCACGTTTCTATTCCTCATCATCAAGTAGACGAAGATTTCTTTGAAGATGGAAAAATGTTTGATGGTTCTTCAATTGAAGGTTGGAAAGGCATTAATGAATCTGACATGGTTATGATGCCAGATGCTTCAACAGCTATTTTAGACCCATTTGCTGAAGCTGTTACCTTAAATATTCGTTGTGATATTTTAGAGCCAAGCACTATGCAAGGTTACAGCCGTGACCCGCGTTCAGTTGCAAAACGCGCTGAAGAATACATGCGTAGCACAGGTATTGCAGATACTGTGTTAATTGGTCCTGAACCAGAATTCTTCGTTTTTGATGACGTACGTTTCCACACCGACATGAGTGGTTCTTTCTACAAGATTGATGATAAAGAAGCTTCTTGGAACTCAGGTACTGAGTACGAAGAAGGCAATATGGGTCACCGTCCAGGTGTTAAAGGTGGTTACTTCCCAACAGCTCCAGTAGATTCTTCTCAAGATTTACGTTCAGCTATGTGTTTAGTTATGGAAGATATGGGCTTAGTAGTTGAAGCACATCACCATGAAGTAGCAACTGCTGGTCAAAACGAAATCGCTTGTCGCTTTAATACTATGGTATTAAAAGCTGATGAAGTGCAAATCTATAAGTATGTTGTTCATAATGTTGCTCACGCATACGGTAAAACAGCGACTTTCATGCCGAAGCCATTAGTTGGTGACAACGGTACTGGTATGCATGTTCACCAATCGTTAGCCAAAGACGGTGTTAACTTATTCTCTGGCGATAAGTACGGTGGTTTATCTGAAACTGCACTTTATTATGTTGGTGGTATCATCAAACATGCTAAAGCATTAAATGCTTTCACTAACGCATCAACGAACTCATACAAGCGTCTTGTTCCAGGTTTTGAAGCGCCGGTAATGCTTGCTTACTCTGCACGTAACCGTTCTGCTTCTATTCGTATTCCTATGGTGCCAAGCCCGAAAGCGATGCGTATCGAAGTACGTTTCCCTGATCCAACAGCTAACCCATACTTAGCATTCTCTGCTATGTTAATGGCTGGCCTTGACGGTATCAAAAACAAGATTCACCCTGGCGATGCTATGGATAAAGATCTATATGACCTTCCTGCAGAAGAAGCAGCTGCAATTCCACAAGTAGCCTCTTCATTTGAAGATGCTTTAGACGCATTAGAAGCTGATAAAGAATTCTTAACGGTTGGCGGTGTAATGGATAGCGATATGATTGATGCTTACATTGGTCTTAAACGCCAAGAAATCGAATTATTAAACTCTACAACTCACCCAGTAGAATTTGATATGTACTACAGCGTATAATCTTATTTAACTACTTAAACAGTTAAATAAAACAAAAAGCTCACTATAGTGAGCTTTTTTTTGTCCTTAATTAAAGTTGACAATTTCAAGTAGCTTACATTTCATCGAGAAAAATAATTATTAACAGAAAATGAATAAAAAACATTTTTTTGTATAAATTATAGATATATACTTAAATTAGCGTACATTAAGGAATGCTAGCGAATTGCAATACTCGAAGCACAGGAATACATAAGGAACTATGATCAAGATATTGTTACTGACATTGTTGGGAATTACTCTAGCAGCTCCTGTGCACCCAAGCACGTCTAAAATATATGTATGGCGCAATGAAAAAGGCGTTCTGGTATTTTCTGACTCCCCAAGACCTGGTGCTGAAGAAGTAAAAACAAAACCTGGTAACGTGATCCAATCAAGTACTTCTGTTGATACTGAGGTACTTGATATCAAGCCTCAAGAAGCCAAAGAACAATACGAAATAGCGATAACCATACCAAAAAACAATGCCACAATACGTGATAATACCGGCTCTATTTATATTAGTGGTGGTATTAAACCTAGATTCAAACCTGGCTTGCAAGTTCAGCTTTATCTAGATGGCGAACCTCACCAAAAACCACAAGAGCACTCTATGTTTTCTCTAAGAAACATTGATAGAGGTGAACATAAAATCAAAATGTTACTACTTGATGAAAAAGGCAAGGTTATTGCATCATCAACATCAGTAACGTTTTATATGCATAGAGCTTCTGCAAAGTGAAAACTGACA
The DNA here is from genome assembly GCA_913057925.1 of uncultured Colwellia sp. Classification (GTDB taxonomy): domain Bacteria; phylum Pseudomonadota; class Gammaproteobacteria; order Enterobacterales; family Alteromonadaceae; genus Colwellia. The sequence goes on from CAJXPG010000074.1 coordinate 8,126, forward strand.
ACTTCTCTTAACCCTTTAAATTTAAAGGGATTTGGGAAATATGTTTTTTTTATACTCTAGTAAAATAACTCTGCAAATAAAACCTTTCTTTAGTAAACTTCAATTGTACGCACCAAAATAGTGCATTGAATTTGTCTTTTTAAGGATCTTTATGCATAGCCGAAGTTTTATACAAGAACACAAGTTATCTTATCAACAGGCCCTCGCCAATCAGTTGGTAACTGCAATAATTATTCTGAATCAAGAACTTAATATTGTTTATGTAAATCCCGCTGCAGAAGCGCTTTTAAATAAAGGCCTATACCGCTTGTACGGTACCGCATCAGAAACAATTTTCTCCACTACTAGCATAAATGCATCTCGACTCAACCAGCTCATCGCGACAGGACAAGAGTTTACCGATAGTGATATCGAAGTAGAGTTAAATGAAAGCCATCGTTTTACTGCAGAAGTAACCGCTTCATCTGTTGAGTTTGATCGCGAACCTCATGTTCTACTTGAGTTCAAACAAATAGACCAACAAAAACAAATCAGTTTAGAGGTATTTCAGCAACAGCAATGGCTCGCTGCCCGTGATTTAATAAAAGGCTTAGCCCATGAAATTAAAAACCCTTTAGGCGGCTTACGCGGTGCAGCTCAATTATTAAGTAAAGAAGTTACTGTAGATCAGCAAGAATATACCAGCATGATAATTGAGCAAGCCGATAGACTGACTAACCTTGTTGACAAGTTACTTGGGCCAAACCAATTACCACAAATGCAAGCACAAAATATTCATGGCATTTTAGAGAAAGTCTGCAAGCTGCTTAGCTACTCTCATGAGCAAGAAGTTATTTTGAAGAGGGATTATGATCCTTCTATCCCTATGGTTGAGTGCGATCAAGAAAAGCTACAGCAAGCCGTATTAAATATTGTTAATAATGCTGTTCAAGCTATAAATTCTGACAATATTATTACCTTAAAGACAAGGATTGCCAGTAATAAAACTATTCACGGAAAGCGTATTCGCTTAGCAGTAGAGATTAGCATCATAGATGACGGTCCAGGCATTCCAAATAAAATTCAAGATACCCTGTTCTACCCTATGGTTTCAGGCCGTTCGAATGGCACTGGTTTAGGGTTATCAATCTCTCAAACTTTAATCAATCAACACCAAGGTAAACTATCATGTCATAGCAGACCTGGGCACACTGAATTTACCATTATTCTCCCTTTAGAACAGCAACCAATTAACCAAGCACCATTAGCACAAGAGAACAAATTATGATCACTGAACAAGTTTGGATAGTAGATGACGACAGTTCAATTAGATGGGTATTAGAAAAAGCATTCGCTAATGCAAACATTAGTTGCGCTGCTTTTGAAAGTGCTGAAAATCTGTTAATTGCTTTAGACCATGGTCAACCCGAAGTTATTATTTCAGACATACGCATGCCAAATATCGATGGTATGGAGTTACTGAAAAAAATCAATAAACAGCATAACCATATTCCAGTAATTATTATGACTGCGCATTCTGATTTAGATAGTGCAGTCAACGCCTACCAAGGAGGGGCTTTTGAATATTTACCCAAACCTTTTGATATTGATGAAGCTATCAGCCTAACGAAACGAGCACTAACTCACGCTCGCGAGCAGAATGCGAAAAACCAACAACAAGAAAGTAAACCACTCGCTGTTGGTTTAATTGGTGAAGCACCAGCTATGCAAGAAGTGTTTCGTGCTATTGGTCGCTTGTCTCGTTCCAGCATTAGTGTACTAATTAATGGTGAATCTGGAACAGGTAAAGAACTCGTTGCTCAGGCACTACATTCACATAGTCCAAGAGTTAATGCGCCATTTATTCCATTAAATATGGCAGCAATCCCTAAAGACCTTATCGAATCAGAATTATTTGGCCATGAAAAAGGAGCATTCACTGGTGCTAATGCCGTGCGACAAGGCCGGTTTGAGCAAGCTCATGGCGGTACTTTATTTCTAGATGAAATAGGTGATATGCCGTTAGATATACAAACAAGATTGCTACGAGTTCTCTCAGACGGTCAATTCTACCGTGTAGGTGGCCATTCGCCAGTTCAAGTTGATGTTCGTATTATTGCCGCCACGCATCAAAACCTTGAAGAACGAGTAAATAAAGGTGAGTTCAGAGAAGATTTATTTCATCGTCTTAATGTCATTCGAATTCACTTACCTAGCTTAAGGGAACGAAAAGAAGATATCGCACAATTAAGTCAGCATTTCCTAACACAAGCGGCTAATGAACTTGGCGTTGAAGCTAAAGCCCTCAGTAAAAAAGCCGGAGACTTTTTAAATAACTGTTATTGGCCAGGTAATGTCAGGCAGTTAGAAAACATTTGTCGCTTCTTAACTGTGATGGCAAGTGGCCAAGAGATACTGATTGAAGATTTACCCAATGAATTAACAGAAACAACAACACCTGCCCATAAAGAATCAAATTCTTGGCAAGAATCTCTGAGTCATTGGATGGATAAAGAGTTAGCCAGTGGAAAGGAGGCTATTTTAGATTATGCTCAAATAGAGTTTGAAAAGATAATGCTTGATAGAGCATTACTATTCACTCAGGGACACAAGCAGGAAGCCGCCAAGAAATTAGGCTGGGGTAGAAATACGCTTACCCGAAAGTTAAAGGAATTCGAAAGTTAACTTTCAGTGATAGCAACGAGCAGTAAGAAACTAGTTATTGAGCTTGGCTACTGCAGAGCTCATCGTCACACTGCTTACAGCTGTTACACAGTTTGATGTTAATAAAATGAGCGGCAACGATAAGACTTGCTCCACCGATAATAAAGAATGGTGAATATTCTGGAGCAAAGTCATGCTTTATCCAGTACAAGGCAATACCTAAATAAAGTAAATAAAATGGGTATAAACGCTTATGGTAACGTTTAAAACCTGAAAATAACGCAATTGTACCTAGTGCTGCCGTTAACAATAAGAAAACATGCTCCCATGCGTGATCGGCAAGAAAACTTAAACCCAGTAACGGTAGCATAGGTAATAGTATAGGTAGCAATATGCAATGCAATGCACATAACGAAGTTGCTGTAATTCCTATTCTATCTAACATGATTGCTAAAGCCTTACTGAGTAATTAAATAGCCAAGTGGCCATTAAAAAATGAGATAATATCACAATTGATATAATATAACATTAGTAAATTACCACCAAGATCTCAAATAAAGATAAAATTTAAATAAATCAATCACTATTTACAGCAAAAAAGTGAGATAGCTTACTTTTAAGGTACTCAATATATTCATCATTACTTTTATCTGATATTAAATGAGCAAGCTCAGCACCTAACGGGGTAAACTTGTAAAATTGTATGCTGACATTCGACTTTTCAGCGGTTAATTTCAGTGCTAAACCATTATAATTAAATTGAAGTACATCTCCTTTGGTGGTCAAACTAGATTCACTTTCTTGCATATAAATAAGGTGATTCTCTGCTAAGGCAAGTAAATCAGCATAATTCAAACCAAAGCGGCTTAAATTAACATACTGTTGGCGCTGCTTTGAAAAAACATTCAATAATCCAGGCTTTTGATAAGCCCCACTAATTAGACGAATACTTTTTTTATTTGGTGTTCTAATGGCTAAGGAGCATGCTTTTGCTAACAGTTTTGCATCATAAATGCTCATATCTCTAAAAACTTGCAAGGCTTTAAAGGAGAAAGAGCCTGGCTTAGTCAGTTCACCGGCAAGAATTTTTGCCCACAAGTCTTGCATTGTTGGGTTGCTAACATCTTCAGATAGGCTTATATATCGACTAAGCCAATCAGTATCAGTTCTTTGCCCTATCTCAAAATCCGCACAGTACCCCAGCGTTTTTTGCATGATAGTTTCAATATTTTTCTGCTTACGTAGTTGTGACAGTCGAGCTCGCTTAGTTGTCCTATCCTCAATGAGCATTTGTTTTTCTTCTGGTAACAAAGCGCCGTCAATAGCAAAACGTTTAGCCAATTTCAAAAACTGCGCCGAAACCATCCCTTCTGCAGAGTGTTGGTTAAGCTCATTGCTCTCAACAATAGCCGTGCTATCAGTTTCATTGATAACGCTTTTATCCACTACAATTACTTCTGATTGTTCTTTAGTCACTTTTATTAAACTCCATACTCTATACTCTATAGCGTTAAGAAATGGTACAAAAATTGCCCTTATTCTTGATAGTAAACTGTTTAATCTTTAGGTAAAACAAATACTCATTGTTAAAACATAGCTAGATTTACCATTTATTATAACTTACCTAAATAAATCAGTTAAAATTTAATCAAACACTCTTTTATTATCCTGTGCTATGGTGTAAAAAAGTAGTATTAGGTTATAGTTAAACTAAACAAAATTGATTTCAAATTTAACTAAACAATTTTCCACTAAATTTGCTTAGTTATGAGGGCAGTATGCAAGCATCAGAAAACTCACACGATGATTTTTTATTTATCGATGATAGTGATGAAGACGAGATTTTAGCCTCTGATGGCAACGAAACTTGGCAAGTACTTATTGTTGATGATGATCCTGAAATTCACTCGGTTACTCAATTAGCCCTATCTGATCTTGTGGTATTGGGCCGCCGCCTTGAGTATTTGCATGCATACTCAGGTAAAGACGCTTGCCAACTTATAAAAGAACATAGCGATATTGTTTTAGTTTTACTTGATGTAGTAATGGAAACTGATGATGCGGGTCTAAATGTAGTTAAATACATCAGAGAAGAGTTACAACGCAAAGATATACGTATTGTGTTACGTACAGGGCAACCTGGCTACGCACCAGAAGAAAGTGTAATCAAAGAATATGACATTAATGATTACAAAACCAAAACAGAATTAACTAGACGTAAGCTTGTTACTACAGTATTTGCTGCGATTCGTTCATTCCAGCAAATAGCGACTGTTAATGAAAACCGCCAAGGTCTGGAAAAAATTGTATCTGGTTCAACAGAGCTGTCATCCCAACATTCCTTATCGACTTTTAGCCAAGGCGTACTATCACAACTTCAAACTCTGATAAGTGATGATATTTCAGCTGTTTTTTGTGCTAGAGGGCAAGGGATCATTGACAATATTGACGACTTGAGTTTTTACGTTTTAGCGCAGACAGGCTATGACGATAACTTAATTAATCAAAAATTAGATAAATTACAAAGTGAAGTTGTCAGTAAGCAGGTAAAGGCTTGCTTCTTACAACAAAAACATCACTATCAAGAAGATAGCCTTAACCTTTATGTTGCCAAAGGCGACCATCGAGCTGTCATCCATGTATCTCTTTCAACACCAATGACTGAGACGCAAACGCAATTACTTAATGTGTTTTTAACAGGTGTTGCTGTCGGTTATGAAAATGTGCATTTATTTCAAAAACTTACTAATGCCGCCTACAAGGATTGGTTAACCAATTTACCAAATCGCCTCGAGTTTGTCCGCCTTCTAGATGATTTTGCTCAAAATACTGCCACCAACAATGTTGCAGCACTTATAGATATCAATCACTTTAGTGACATAAACGATGCATTAGGCCAAGATATTGGTAACAAACTACTCACTGCTGTTGGTCAACGCCTACAAAGTATCAATCGTGATTGTCAGTTTTCCCGCGTAGGAGCTGATGTATTCGGTATCATAGGATCTGCTGAACATGTAACCCCTGAAAATCTTATGGCGATATTCCACCAGCCATTTATTGCAGGCGAACAGCATTTACCGATAAATGCTTGTTTTGGTTTATGCACCAAAGAGCATGCCCAAAGTAGTGGTGTGCAGGTATTAAACCAAATAAATATTGCTTTAAATATTGCTAAAAAGAACCGCTTAGAGCATTTTGCTTATTATCATTCAGATATCGAAGACCAAATGCAATGGCGCTTAAATATGATTAGTCAATTGCGTAACGACTTTTCAAATGATTGCCTCGAACTTTGGTATCAACCCCAATTATCCTTAGCAACAGGAAAAGTAATTGGTGCTGAGGCATTGCTGCGTTGGCGTACTGCTGATGGTCAATTTGTTTCACCGGCCGTTTTCATCCCCTTAGCTGAATATTCTGGTTTAATTATTGAAATTGGCGATTGGGTGATAAAACAAGCTTGTCTGCAGTTACAGTCTTTAGAAAAAAGTTATGCAGATATCAGTATTTCAGTAAACGTGTCTATCCCACAGTTTAGGCAAGATAATTTTGTCGAGAATATTATCAACACCATTACCGAGCACCGAATCAATCCAAGTAAGTTAGAATTGGAGATAACAGAAAATATCTTGATGGACGAACCGCAAATAATTATTGATGCATTAACTCGCTTAAAAAGCCAAGGAATAAGTATAGCGCTTGATGATTTTGGTACAGGTTTCTCCTCATTAAGCTATTTACAAAAGTTACCCTTGGACCGACTTAAAGTTGACCGCGCTTTCGTTACAGATATTGAAAAGGAAGGTCAGTCAGTTATCGCTGAGACGATTATTAGTTTAGGTAAGAAAATGCAACTCAAAGTGATTGCTGAAGGCATAGAGGAGTTAGGGCAACAAGAACGACTAATTGAATTAGGATGTGATGAAGTTCAAGGTTTTTACTATGCCAAACCAATGCCTGCTGAAGACTTTATTGAATTCCTTCAACAACAAAGTTAACCATATAGCCTTTAGTCATCTGCTAAGATTACATTGATACTTTTTTAAAATACCCAGCGACTATTCACTGGGTATTTTTTTATCCATTTAGTTACTACGACAAACAAACCAAACACTCAATTAAAACACCTGTTTAAATTTATTGCATTTCAGTTTCTTTCAAGGCACACTCAGTCAGCTATTATTAGTTATCTAAGTTTTTATCAAGCAAGTAAATGCTAAAAGACCTAGATCAATCATCAAAACATCAACACCACTTTTAGGTGAAGGAGACAAAGCATGATATATCAAGGCAACAGCCTTTCTGCCCAATTACTCGAAGACGGTATTGTTGAACTCAAGTTCGATGCTCAAGGATCAGTAAACAAGTTTGACCAAGCAACTTTTAAAGAATATATAGATGTAGTTGCAGCTATTAACAACTGCAGTGATGCCAAAGGCGTTATGGTAACATCAGGAAAACCTACATTCATTGTTGGTGCGGATATCACTGAGTTTTTAACCTCATTTAGCCAGCCTGAAGATGAATTAGCTTCTTGGGCAAAGAAGGCTTCAGATGTTTTCGATTCATTTGAAGATATTCAATTACCAACTATCGCCGCGATAAATGGCATCGCTTTAGGTGGTGGTTGTGAAATGACTTTGGCATGTGACTATCGTGTTGCAGATACCAACGCAAGCATTGGCTTGCCTGAAGTAAAACTAGGATTAATGCCTGGTTTTGGCGGTACAGTAAGACTACCACGACTTATAGGTTTTGATAATGCAGCCACTTGGATGTCTACTGGTAAAGCATTTAAACCGGCAGCTGCACTTGCACAAGGTGTATTAGACGCTGTTGTTGAGCCAGATAATTTGCGTTCTGCAGCTGTTAGCATGCTTAAATTAGCCATTGATGGCAAACTTGATTGGCGTGCGAAGCGTCAGCCTAAGTTAGAATCATTGAACTTATCTCCGACTGAACTGATCATGTCATCAACTACCTGTAAAGGTATGATTGCCGCTAAAGCTGGTAAACATTACCCTGCTCCTATGGTGATGATAAATACTTTGATAGCGAGTGCTAACTTAGATCGCACAGGGGCAATGGCTGCAGAGAATGCCGGTTTTGCAAAATTAGCAAAGACTGATGCAGCAACCGCTCAAATTGGTTTGTTTATGGCAGACCAAGTCATTAAAGGTAAAGCTAAAAAAGCAGGGAAACTTGCGAATAAAGCGGTTAATAAAGCGGCCGTATTAGGTGCTGGTATTATGGGTGGTGGGATTGCATATCAATCTGCTTATAAAGGCACACCCATCATTATGAAAGACATTAATGATCAAGCACTTGATTTAGGTTTAACTACTGCAGCTGGCATACTTACTAAGCAAGTTGAGCGCGGTCGTATGAATGCTAAGAAAATGGCAGGAGTGTTAAATAACATCACACCAAGCTTAAGCTATGACAGCGTAAAAGATGTTGATATTGTTGTTGAAGCTGTTGTTGAAAACCCAAAAGTTAAAGGTATGGTGTTAGCCGAAGTTGAAGGTGTTATTAATGAAGATGCGATTCTAACCTCAAATACATCAACTATTTCAATTGACTTACTAGCACAAAGCGTTAAACGCCCACAAAATTTCTGTGGTATGCACTTTTTCAACCCTGTTAATAAAATGCCTTTAGTAGAAGTTATTCGTGGTAAAGATACTTCGGATGAAACGGTTGCCAGTGTAGTTGCTTACGCCGCTAAAATGGGTAAGTCGCCAATTGTTGTTAATGATTGCCCAGGTTTTTATGTTAACCGTGTTTTGTTCCCCTACTTTGCAGGTTTTAGTCAATTAGTACTTGAAGGTGCTGATTTTACTGCTATCGATAAAGTAATGGAAAAACAATTTGGTTGGCCAATGGGTCCAGCCTACTTACTCGATGTTGTTGGTGTTGATACTGCTGATCACTGTACAGGTGTGATGTCAGCCGGTTTCCCTACTCGCATGACAAAAATTGCCAATGACCCGGTCAGCACCCTATATACAAATGAACGTCTTGGTCAGAAAAATGGTAAAGGCTTTTATGATCACATCAAAGATAAACGTGGTCGTCCAATGAAAGTTCCTGCACCCGTTGCCTACGAATTGCTTAGCCAACATTGTGCTGATAAAAAAGACTTCACCAGCGAAGAAATTATTGCGCGCATGATGATTCCTATGGTTAATGAAGTAGTTCGTTGTTTAGAGGAAGGTGTGGTTGATACTGCCGCTGAAGCTGATATGGGCTTAATCTATGGCGTTGGTTTCCCACCATTTAGAGGTGGTGCAATACGCTATTTAGAAACCCTTGGTTTAGATAACTTTATCGCTATGGCTGATAAATATGCTCATTTAGGTGAAATTTATCAAGTAACTGATGGCCTACGTGAAATGGCTAAATCAGGGAAATCCTACTTTTTTACCAATGTTAAATCAGCTTAAGCCGAGGAGAATAAAATGAACGAAGTTGTAATTGTAGACTGCATAAGAACTCCAATGGGTCGCTCTAAGGCCGGTGTTTTTCGCAATGTACGTGCTGAAGCATTATCAGCACACCTAATGAAACAAATTTTAGTACGTAACCCTTCATTAAACCCAGAAGACATAGAAGATGTCATCTGGGGCTGTGTTAAGCAAACTAAAGAGCAAGGTTTTAACATTGCACGTAATGCATCATTACTTGCAGGATTACCGAAATCAATTGGTGGGGTTACTGTTAATCGCTTATGTGGTTCTTCTATGGAGGCTTTACATCAAGCCAGTACTAGCATTATGTCTGGTCAAGGAGATGTATTTCTCATTGGTGGTGTTGAGCACATGGGTCACGTGCCTATGATGTATGATGTAGATTTTGATCCTGCATTAAATAAACATATTGCTTTAGCATCAGGTAATATGGGTTTAACTGCTGAGTTATTAGGTAAACAACACGGCATTACCCGTGAAATGCAAGACGCTTTTGGCGCACGTTCGCATCAAAAAGCTCATGAAGCACAATTGGCTGGTCGTTGGGACAATGAGATTGTTGCTACACAAGGTCATGACGCTACAGGTGCTCTAACTTTAGTTGAGCATGATGAAGTGATTCGCCCTGAAACAACCGCTGAAAGTTTATCAGCATTACGTCCTGTGTTTGACCCTGCTAATGGTACGGTAACAGCAGGAACTTCTTCAGCATTGTCTGACGGTGCTTCAGCTATGTTAGTAATGTCTGCTGACAAAGCTAAAGAATTAGGTTTAACACCGCGTGTTAAAATTCGTGGTATGGCGGTTGCTGGTTGCGATCCAGCTACTATGGGCTTTGGTCCTGTACCTGCGACTAAAAAGGCATTAAAACGTGCCGGTTTATCAATTGAAGATATTGAATTATTTGAGTTCAACGAAGCATTTGCAGCTCAAGCTTTATCTTGTGTTCGCTCACTGAAGGTTGAAGATAAAATGGATCAGATTAACTTAAATGGTGGTGCAATTGCACTTGGCCATCCTTTAGGTTGCTCAGGCTCACGTATATCAGGCACCTTAATTAACTTGATGGAAGGTCAAGATGTTAATATTGGTCTTGCAACTATGTGCATTGGTCTAGGGCAAGGTATCGCCACAGTTTTCGAACGCGTCTAGTTCATATAACTATCATTGCTAATAGCTATTTATACTAGGTTGAAAGTACTCATTGCACCCGTCAACTCTGTGCTTTCTCCTTGTTTAAATAGCTATGATCTTCGAGAGCGAGTATGAATAGCATTAGTCATATAATTTTGATTAAGAAAATAAAAAACCCAGCAATTATAAGCTGGGTTTCTTGTTTATTAGAAAGACTAAGCCTTACTTAAGGAAAACTTCTTGTAGTGGTGGAACAACTTGCTTTTTACGGCTTAATACGCCATCTAGCCATGCTTTACCATCTTTTGGTGTTACACCAAAAGCTTGCTCCGCCAAAGTGTCACTATCACTAGCAACTAGCAACTCAGAGCCTTCTTTCATAATATCAGTTAACAGTAAGAATACACTGTGACGTTCACCTTCAGCTTTTAATGCTGCAATGTCAGCATAAAGCTCATCTTTAATTTCGTCAAAAACTGATAAATCGATAACTTCAAGCTGGCCAATACCAACTTTATTACCATTCATATTGAAGTCTTTGAAGTCACGCTTAACAAGATCGCGAATTGGTGTGCCTTCTACCGCTGACTTAACTTTAAACATTTCCATGCCAAGAGCTTTGAAATCTTCAATTCCAGCTATTTCAGCTAACGCTTCTACACATTTAATATCGGCTGTTGTACACGTTGGAGATTTAAAAATTACTGTGTCACTTAAAATGGCACAAAGCATCGCACCAGCAATGTTCTTAGGGATCTCAACGTTATGAAAGTCATACATCATTTTAATGATAGTATTAGTGCAACCTACAGGACGAACCCAAATTTCTAGAGGTGTGCTTGTGGTTAAATCACCTAATTTATGATGATCAATGATACCTAAAATTGTTGCTTCATCGATATCATCAGGTGCTAACTCAATATCACTATGATCTACAACATAAACACCTTCACCCGCATAACTTGTTTTAAGCTCTGGTTGTTCGAAACCAAACTTATCAAGAATAAACATTGTTTCAGGGGTAAGTTCACCTAAACGGGCAGGAACAGTCTCCTCACCTAAGGTAGTTTTTAAGTATGATAATGCGATGGCTGAACAGATTGAATCTGAATCAGGTATCTTGTGACCGACAACATAATTTGGCATAAAAGTGCTCTCCTTTAAATTACCGCTATTCTAACAAAGTAACCGCTGATTGTGTATGTTCATAGTCTCGTGTTCAATGATATCTTATAACCTAATTAATCAGTTTTAATTCCGGTTGAGTATTTTGTTTACTGAGCAAATTTAAATTATAATCATCAGCATAAACCCCATCACTTCCTTCACCCCCTAAAAGTAAATAATTATGATTTCACATAAACTTTCCGTTGCCCCAATGCTTGATTGGACTGACAAACATTGTCGCTACTTCTACAGACTAATGTCTAAGCAAACTGTACTCTACACTGAGATGGTTACTACTGGTGCTATATTACGAGGAAAAGGTGATTACCTTTCTTACAATGACGCTGAACATCCATTAGTGTTGCAGTTAGGTGGTAGTGATGTTAAATCAATGGTGGAATGCGCTAAAATTGCTGAACAATATGGGTATGATGAAATTAATATAAACGTTGGCTGCCCTTCTGATAGGGTTCAAAACGGCCGTTTTGGTGCTTGCTTAATGGCAGAGCCTCAATTGGTGGCAGAGTGTGTTAATGAAATGCAATCAGCAACCAAGGTCCCTGTCACAGTCAAGTCTCGTATAGGCATAGATGATTTGGACTCATACGAGTTTTTACATAGCTTTATCGAGCAAGTATCTATCGCAGGATGTAAACACTTTATTATCCATGCGAGAAAGGCTTGGCTTACTGGCTTGAGCCCTAAACAAAACCGAGACGTACCACCGCTTGATTATGAACGTGTTTATCAAGTAAAAAATGATTTTTCAGATTTAGATATATCTATTAATGGTGGTATTAAATCTTTAAAAGAAGCAAACGAACACCTAAAGCATATCGATGGAGTAATGATAGGGCGAGAAATTTATAACACTCCGTATATGCTAGCTACTGCAGACTCAGAGATTTATAATTTAACAACGCCGATCCTTACCCGTAGTCAAATAATAGACTCGATGGTGCCTTATATTAACAGTACGGTGATTGATGGTAGCCGAGCTTGGCATGTATTGCGGCATATGTTGGGCCTATGTAATGGTTTAGTTGGTGCTAAACAATTCCGTCGCCATTTGAGTGAATGTGCAGGTAAAGATGGTGCAGATGGACAAGTCTTGATTGATGCATTTAATAAAGTAGACCTCAACGATTAAATCTATTTAAGCTCGATATTGGGAATAGTTGTCCCGATATCGAAATAGCCGCTCTCTCCTAAATTTTTGATTTGACCATTCGATTTAGGTTTTTAACTAAAATATAGTGAATATGCCTACCCTGGTCATTTAAACTAAGAAATCATAATGAGTTCATTCATTATAAAAAATAAATACCCTTTATTATCAGTAAGATAACAATTAATGTAAAATTTGGCACAACCTTTGTAACACTTATTGCAACTTAGTAATAAATACAAACATTTCGTTGATCATTTAAGCGATGTTTTTAACGAAAAATACAAGGAATGACCATGTTAGATCTAAATACACTATTCGCGCTAACTTTAATACCAGCTTCAGCAATGCTTTTTATTTCCATGATTGTAAGTGCATTAGAATCGAAAAGTAACGAACTATAATTTTATTGAAAATTGAAGTTATTCGCCTTACCAAGTAAGGCAGTACAGTCGTTTGTTCCATGTTAGTTACTTGAAATCTATATAGTTAATTTAGGCAAAGTATTATTTATCCATTATGTGCCTTAAACCCACTATATTCATCATACCTCGTAGCACAAACACGCAGAAAACGACCTTACGAAGTACTGAAATTAAATTGCTATAAGCAAACAATACAACTCATTAAAGTTTAATTTGAGACATGTTACAACCAAGGGATCAGCAACATATGAGTATTAATACTGATATAGTTATTTGTTAGAATCACAGACCTCGTTATATATGTACGTACAAATTTTTCTGTTTTGTATACATTCATAAAACTGCACATAGTTACTTAAACTGATCATCATTCATAAGATCCCATCTAACCAGTAATATCCAATTATCTCATACATCCTGCGTTTAACTTCTAAATCGCCACAGCAAGGAAGGTGAATAAGTTAAAATATGTCTGCTTCGTGGTTACTGGCTAATAGCACACCTGAGTTTACCAAACGTCAAAAGTAAAAAACCGACGTTTTCACATCGGGTTTCTTATTCTTTATTAGGGAGTGAGTTTGGCAATATCCAGATCACACATACAGGTTTATTACCATTCGGCATAACTGCGTTGTACTTCTGAAGCGCTGTGGCAAAAAGGGGAATGATATCAGGTAAGGCCACAGCGGTATTTTATATAAATAAAAGTCTAATTTTTGAAAAGCAAAAAGCCCGCAACATAGTTGCGGGCTTTTCAGAATTAGAAGTTTAGCAATGTCCTACTCTTACATGGGTTTTACTGCAACATAAATCACACTACCATCGGCCTGTCTCTTATAC
>CAJXPG010000075.1 GCA_913057925.1 uncultured Colwellia sp.
TACACAGAGTAGATCGTCGGCAGCGTCAGATGTGTATAAGAGACAGAAGTCACTTAGGTGGCTTTTTTTGTTTTCAGTAATGTTTTTTCCCAGCAATATTTAAGCTATTATCTTGATTATATAACTTAATGTAATGCAAGGACTTAGCTTAATGAAGCTTGCCCGAACCACACCTTTTTATTTTCAGTCTACACTCTCCATTTTTATAGCTTTATTTTGTTTTGCATGTTTTTCCGCAATAGCGCAGACAGCAAGTAGCACAGAGGATATATCGGTTAAAAGCATGCTTGAAAGAGAGGAGAAATCTCAGCAAAGCATAGATAATAACAATACAATTGATAGCTATAATGTTCCTGCTGATGATTTTGGTCGCGGACAGCCAAGAGCCGCTATCGCAGGTTACCTAAAGGCTATGCGGGCAGGTGACTTTGCCCTCGCGTCTAATTATCTTGATTATCGTAATCTTTCAAAGAAAACCCTAGTCGTCGGTAAGGAAGAGTTAGCAAGGCAGTTAGCGGTGGTACTAAATAGAACCTTATGGGTTGATTTGAACAGTATTAGCACTAAGCCTGAGGGGAACATAAATGACAACTTACCTTCTTATCGCGAATTGGTAGGTAAGGTTGAATATAAAGGTAATGACGTTAATATTTTATTACAACGAATTCCTCGTGCGGGAGATAAAGTTAAAATATGGAAAATATCTAATGCCACTGTTGAGAAGATCCCGCGTTTATTTAAACGTTACTCATACTCTCCGTTAGGTGAATTGCTCGCTAAGAATTTACCTGCGGTAGACCTTTTTGGGGTCATGCTTTGGCAATGGCTCTATTTCACCTTGATGATGGCTATCTATTACTTTTTTGCCAAGATATTCACTTGGGTATCAGCATTTGGTATTAATCGTCTCTACAGCAAAGCATCTGATGAGGTCTTAAGCTTTATTAAACAACCGCTGGCATTATTGCTTGCGGTAGTCTTGGCGCGTAACTTCCATGATGAAGCCAATGTCACTATTGCGGTTAAAGCGGTAACCGAAGGCAGTACGTTATTAACTATTGCCTTATGTTGGGTACTATTTCGCTTTGTTGATTTAATGAAATCTTATCTAGCTGATAAATTTGTTGCTCAAGACAAGCCACTTGCCGTTTATCTACTAAGACCTGCTGGAACGGTAATAAAGCTGATTATCTTTTTTGTCGCGGCTTTAAATTGGTTAGAAAACTTAGGCTTTAATGCCTCGACATTACTCGCTGGTTTAGGTATTGGTGGTTTAGCTATTGCCTTAGCAGCACAAAAAACCGTAGAGAACATTATTGGCGCTATTACCTTGTATACTTCAGCCCCAGTTAAAATAGGCAACTTCTGCCGCTTTGGAAACAGTTTTGGGGTAGTAGAAGAAATAGGCTTACGCGCAACTCGTATTAGAACGTTAGATAGAAGTGTCATTTATGTTGCTAATGCGAAGTTTATCGATATGGATATTGAAAACTACTCTGAGCGTGAAAAAATAGCCTTCAGACCTAAAATATTCTTAACGCCAGATACAGCCAAAACCAATATGGATGCTTTATTGGTAGCGATCAGAACTATGTTAGTCAATAATGATAATATTGCTGACTCTCCACTACGTACGCACTTTAAAGCCTATACCACATATGGTTTAGAGTTAGATATATTAGCTTATGTTAAAACCACTGATTTTGATGTGTTTCTTGATGAAATAAACCAACTCAATCTGAACATTCTAGCCTTGCTCGATGAGCATAACTGTAAAGTGCAAGTGATGTCAGAAAGAGTTTTTGAGTAGTTTTTCTTACTCGCAGGGCAAGGTAAAGTTAACCTAAGCTGAGATTAGTTTACTGACTATAACTTTGCTCGAAGTTAGCAAGTACGGTAAATAGTTGCTCTATTTTTTTCACTAAACTAATTAATAGGCCTTGGTCTTTAGTTTCTTGCCACTTTAACAGGTCATCAGCAATTTCTTCAACGTATGGTTGAAAGGTGTTTTCTGAACAGTCAAAGCCGGCATCTTTGGTGAAAATAGCCTTGAAACCGGCTTTTTTGTGTTCACGTAGATCAGCCAGTGTTGCATCAGCGGTTAATGCTTTTTTTAAGATAACTGAAATATTTTCAATAAGTTGTTGTTCAATTGCTTTAGTCATAACATATCTTTCGTTTTGAGAGTTTCTATTGGCGGCAATTATGCCAGATTGATTGGTGTTTTGTTAGCTTGTCCGGCAATTTCTCTGACTAATTTAGGCATTAAAAATCCGGGCAAATTTGCCAACATGCTGTTAGCGATTTCAACCGCCTCTTGCTCGCTGACATCAAAATGAGCTGCGCCTTGCACGGCATCAAAAAGGTGTAAATAGTAAGGCTGAATGCCAGCATCAAAAAGGGTTTCGCTTAATTTAATTAATGTTTGCGCATTATCATTCACGCTTTTTAAAAGCACACTTTGATTAAATAGCGGAATACGTGCTGCACGCAATGGCTCTAGCGCACTAATTAATTCACTATCAATCTCATTGGGGTGATTGATATGTAGCACCATAACCGGTTTTAAGCGGGTATTTTTTAATAATGTCACTAACGATTTAGTCACTCTATTTGGAATAACCACAGGTAAGCGGGTATGAATGCGAAGCCTGGTTACATGGGGGATTTGTTCTAACTGCTCAACAAGCCATTTCAAATGTTCATCAGATGCCATTAACGGGTCGCCGCCACTGAAAATAACTTCACTAATGCTGCTATTTTCTGCGATGTAGTGTAAAGCACTTTGCCAACGTTTTTTGTTAGGGCTGTTATCTTCGTAGGGAAAGTGTCGACGAAAACAATAGCGACAATTAACCGCACAACCTGCTTTTACAATCATTAATACTCGATTGTTATATTTATGCAGTAGGCCCTCGGCAACCGTATCATGCTCTTGCAGCGGATCTAGCGTGTAACCTTCAGTTTGTTTAAACTCGTTAGTTAACGGCATGACTTGCTTTAACAGCGGATCATCAAAATCGCCTTTTTTCATGCGTTTTATAAATGGCATGGGCACACGCACAGGAAATAAAGAACGCGCTTTAAAGTGCTGTAGGTATTCATCTGGGGCAATATCGAGTAAAGCTAATAGTTGTTCTGGCTTGGTAATAACTTCACGTAAATCTTTTTGCCATGATTTTTCATCACAAAGATGCAAATCATCATCAATTTGGGTTATTATCTGCGGCAATTCTAATTTCAATTGAACATCTCTTGCTAGTAACTTTGACCATTATAACGGTTATCCCCTAGCGAAGATCAAATAAATAACTCAGTAATTAAAAAAGAGCACACTTACTATGGCTAATTTCAGTACCAACCAGTTCAAAGCTGGTCTTAAAATCATGCTTGATGGCGAACCTTGTAACATTCTTGAAAACGAACTCGTTAAGCCAGGTAAAGGCCAAGCGTTTAACCGCGTTAAAATTCGTAAATTAGTCTCTAATAAAGTTTTAGAGAAAACCTTCAAATCAGGCGAGTCTGTTGAAGGCGCTGATGTAATGGATGTTGAACTTGCTTACCTTTATGCTGATGGTGAGTTTTGGCACTTTATGAATAATGAAACTTTTGAGCAAATTGGTGCTGATGAAAAAGCCGTTGCAGATACCGTCAAATGGTTAGTTGAAGGTGATATTCATACGATTACTTTATGGAATAACACACCTATTTCAGTAACACCGCCAAACTTTGTTGAAATTGATATTACTGAAACAGATCCTGGTTTAAAAGGTGATACCGCAGGCACTGGTGGTAAACCAGCAACCCTAGCAACTGGCGCGGTTATTCGTGTGCCGTTGTTTGTACAAATTGGTGAAAAAGTAAGAATCGATACGCGTTCAGGTGAATATGTATCACGTGCGACTAAAGCGCAATAAGCTATTTAACCAACTAAAGTTAAAGGAATAATAATGTTTAATAAGATACTGATGTCAAAGTTAGTGGTTCTTAGTTGTATTGTGGGCTTTTTAGTAAGTACGCATGCAAATGCAAATTACACTAAGCGTAGTGATAAATGGGAAGCTAGCTTTAAAATATTGAATACTCAATCGACGGATATTGATGGTCAAAATGGCTCTCAAACATCAATGAAAAGTGATTTTGGTTGGGGTTTTACTTTAGGTTATAACCTCAATCCGCATATTTTACTGAACTTTGACTTCTCTGCCTCAACACCAAGCTATAAAGCGACTTTAGTTGACAGTGAAGATGGTAGTAAACATGAAATAAACCATAAGATGGACTTGCTAGATAGCCAGTTTAACGTGGTATACAACGTGTTTACCTCACAGTTTACCCCATATATTCAAGCCGGTGTAGGGTGGAGCTTTGTAGATAGTAATATTGCTAAAGGACCTCCTAATTCAATTTGTTGGTGGGATCCTTGGTGGGGTTATGTTTGTGATAGCTACCAAAATACTTATAACGATGAGCGCTTTTCATATAACGTTGCTGTAGGGTTTCGTTATGAGTTAGATAACAGCTTATTTTTCCGAGCGAGTTACAAGCAATCAATTATTGATTTTAGTAACTCCGATGACGCAAGCATCGGCTCTTACCACTTTGAGATAGGCTCCATTTTCTAACACCCTGAGCCAACGATATTAGGTAAATAAAACCCAATAAACAATGTACTTGTTTATTGGGTTTTTTATTGGCTATCTGCGATAGTAATTAAAATATTTAATCAATTTGTCAATGAGTTAGTTTCATTACAATCACTAGCTATACATAAGCTAAGTGCTCAGGTATATTCTTATTAATTGGGTAATTTTATTAGGTAGCGCGCGTGAAAGAAAAATCAACATCATTTGATATTGCATATAGGGCAGGGGTTTCTCAATCAACTGTTTCTCGAGCCTTGCGTAATAGTCCTCTGGTAAACGAAGCAACCCGAGAAAAAATCCAAGCTATTGCCAAAGAATTAAATTACAAAGTCGACAAAAACGCCAGTAATTTGCGTTCTCAGCAAAGTGATACCATTGCCTTATTATTATTTGAAGACCCCACTGATGATGATTCAGCGATAAACCCTTTCTTCTTATCTATGCTTGGCAGTATTACACGAGCATGTGCCAATAAAGGTTACGATTTATTAGTTTCTTTTCAGCAAGCAAGTGATGATTGGCATGCGGACTTTGAAGACAGTAATAAAGCAGATGGTTTAATTTTACTAGGCTACGGTGATTATGTTGATTATGAAGAAAAGCTAGTTAAGTTGCTCGAGCAAGAAACTCACTTTGTTCGCTGGGGCGCTGAAGTTAAAGATTTACCGCTTATTTCTGTTGGTTGTGATAACTTCCAAGGTGGTAAAGAAATGACCGAACATTTACTGAAGCAAGGTCGTCAAAAATTAGCTTTTCTGGGCAGTGCTTCAAGTCATGCACCTGAGTTTTTTGAGCGCTATAAAGGCCATTGTCAGTCGTTAAAAAATAATGGTTTATCGGTGAACCCAGCGTTGCAATTTAATGCTCTGTATACAGAAGAAGCGGGCTATCAAGCGGCTAGTCAATTAATTGCTAGTGGCGAAAACTTTGATGCAATATGTTGTGCTTGTGATTTAATTGCTATTGGTGCGATGCGCGCATTACAAGAGCATGAAATTAATATTCCAGAGCAAGTTGCTTTGGTTGGTTTTGATGATATAGCTGTGGCTAGCTTTACCTTTCCACCATTAACTACGGTAAAACAAGATACTCAGCTAGCTGGTGAGTTATTGGTTGATACATTGCTAAGCATGATTAGTGGCGATGAGGTAACAACCACCTTGATACCACCTGAGTTAGTGGTGAGAAAATCTTGTGGTAGCTAAGAACGCCGATATTGATAGCTTACCCAAGCAAATGCATCATAAGGTTTAAAATATAAAAACACTTAACAAAAAGCCCCTTTAACTTTGGTTAAAGGGGCTTTTTCGCAAAACTAGTTAACGTTTTAACTCAAGGCTTATTAAGAGTTAATTTTGATTCAATTCTACTTGCTTGGACAGGCTTTCTTGTTCAACACCATCTTTAACAAAATACACTGATACTGACGCTAATATCATTGAAATACCTGCCAACATAATTATATAAATGGCTTGGTTATCAAATACGGCCGTTAAAATCCAACCAGCGAAAATGCCTGAAATTATTTGCGGTGCAGCAATGGTAAAGTTAAATATTCCCATATACACGCCTGTTTGTTTAACTGGTAAAGAGCCCGCTAAAATTGCGTAAGGCATTGCTAAAATAGCTGCCCAAGCGATACCAACACCAATCATAGGTAAAAACAATGATACAGCCCCTTGAGGTACCGTGATTTCGGTGATGGCTAAGTTTACTAAGGTAGGCTCTGAGCTCTGGATAACCATGATACTGATATAACCAATGCCACCGGCAAGTAGTGATAAAGAATAGGTAAGCTTACGGCCAATAGTATTGGCAACTTTTGCCATAAATAGTGAGGCAATAGCTGCAAATAATGAGTATGCGGCAAAGATAATACCGACCCAGTCACCAGCACTGCCTTTAGCTGAGGCAATGTGCTCAGGGACTGTGCCTACACTGGTAAGGTAACTTGGATCAAACCATTTAGCTTCAATGTCCCAAATATGTTGAGCAATGGCGGGCATGGTATAAACCCACATAATAAATAAGGCAAACCAAGAGAAAAACTGTACTACCGCAAGTTGTTTCATGGTGGTTGGCATGGTTTTCATCAGTGAGAAAAAGTGACTTAACTTTTCACCGATAGACTGTTCACTGTCTTGTTGATCTAATTCAGCGAGACCATTAGTACCGGGTTGATATTCTTTAGTGCGTAGCACTGTCCAAAGTACCGAGCCAAGCATCACTGTGGCACCGATATAAAAAGCCCAAATAACCGAAGGGGCAACTTTACCAGTAGCGGCGGTGTTTTCTAAACCAATAACATTGGTTAAGACAAACGGCAAAATAGAGCCAAAAACAGCACCAATATTAATTAAGAATGATTGAATAGAGTAACCAACATTACGTTGCTCACTTGGCACCATATCAGAAACTAATGCGCGAAATGGTTGGAAGGCTAAGTTAAACGAGGCGTCCATTAATGCCAGCATCATAGCGCCAAAAAATAGCGGGGTAATAAAACTGGCTAAGGTGGCTGAGTTAGGCATTAATAACATGCCAATCGCTGCGGCAATACCACCTGCGAGAATATAAGGATTACGGCGACCGAGGCGGTTCCAGGTTTTATCAGAGGCAGAGCCAACAATAGGTTGGATAATTAACCCCATAACCGGAGCAACTAACCAAAATAGCGATAATGAGTGTAAATCAGCACCCAGATCTGAAAGGATGCGACTGGCATTGGCATTTTGTAAAGCAAAGCCAAATTGCACACCTAAAAAGCCGAAACTTACATTCCAAATTTGCCAAAAACTCAAGCGAGGTTTTTGCTGATTTTGCGTCGCTTGATTACTGTTGTCGCTGGTACTACTCATCTGAAGGTACTCTTATCATTATGGGTTGTGCTAGTTGTTTTTAAAAAAGCACATTATTACCACGGTAAATAGGGTAATAATGTGCAATACCAATAAGGTATTCAACAAGGTGTGTATTGAAATAGGTTTGTCATTCAGTAATTATTACTGAGGTAAAACTAAAGCAATAGATTTAATATACGCACTTTGCTGATTGACCACTAGCAATTACATACGTATTCAACGTGCGTGGGGTTAAGTATTGCCTTTAAGTGTTTTCGGTTAATTTTTTTGCAGGATATAGGCAGCAGCGCCTAGCAATCCAGGTTGTTCTTCGGTTATGACGTAAGTGGGTGCTTGCTCGGTAATATAGGCAAGTCTACCTTTGCTTTCAAAACGCGCTCTAAAATCACTATTTTTTAGGTAATCAATAAAGCGCGGCACAATGCCGCCAGCAATATAAACGCCACCTTGACTGTTCATAATCAAAGCAAGGTTGCCAGCAAAGCTACCAAGGACATTACAAAATAGCGTCAGTGTTTGTTGGCACACTTCACATTCACCACTAATGGCTTTCGTGGTGATATCTTTGGCTGACAACTTATCTTTAACCGTGTTAATTGCTTTGTCTTGAGTAATAAACAACAGTGCCTGATAAGTTTGCTCTAACCCATAACCCGAGAGTAATTGCTCATAAGAAACTCTTTTCTTAATACTTTGAATAAAGCGCATCACTTGCTGCTCTGTATCATTGATAGCGGCGAAATCAATGTGTCCACCTTCACCACTAACACATTGCCACTTTGTTTGCTCTGAGCTGGTCACAGGAAATAAATTTGCTACCCCTAAGCCAGTGCCTGGGCCACATACCGAAATAGGCATATTGGCTACACTGGTGCCGCCGCCTATTTTAACTTTTTGCTCATCTGATAGCAGCGGAATTGCCATGGCGATGGCGGTATAGTCATTAATAAAGCTTAAGCTATTTAGTTTTAAGGTACGCTTTAGTGCTTGTTGCGAAAATTGCCAAGGTAAATTGGTCATGCTTATTAGGTCTTTATCAACCGGACAAGCAATCGCTAAACAAGCATTAATGGTATGGTTGGCAAGCCGTTTACTTTCAATATAATGGGCTAAAACTTCAGCTAAGCCGTTAAAGTCTTTACATTGAAATGTTGCTATTTCGCTGATTTCTACCGCGTCAGCTTTTGCCTGATTATTTGCCAGCGCTATACGGATATTAGTGCCACCGATATCAGCAATAAGGTTGATGATTTTATCTTTAGGGTTTTGCATGGTCGAATTCATAACTTATTGTATCGTTAGGGTTAATGGTTGATGTTGCCAATTGAATGTCACAGTTAATTGTTGACTTTCCTTATGCCAAACTACATTTTTGCTCACTTTATTGTTTAGCATTACCTTGTTAGGCGCGTTAACTACATTGTGAATGACCAAGGTCATAGCACGCTCTTTAGGCATGCCAAGATAGCCTTGGCTTGAATGGCTAAGGCTTATCGACAGCTGCTTTTGTTTTTGCTGTGCTGAAAATTGTAATAATTCAAATTGAGCTTTCTCTACCGCTTGATGGGTTTTGCCATCGTCCTCATACATTTGATACTGCGCCGATTTAACTGACTTGTCTGCGAAGTAATGGACAGTAAGCTGGCTTGAATCATAATCTTGCGTCGATTGAATATCATCAATCATAGGGATAAAGGAGCCTGCACGAACCAATACTGGGAGTTTCTCTAAACTGGTTGGCAAACTAATTGTTTTTCCGCCGAGGTACTTTTTAGCAACTTCATTTTCATCGCTGAAATAATCAAACCAGACACCGTTTGGTAAGTCGATTGCTACTTCGCTAATATTTGGCTCAACAACCGGAGTAACGAGAAATGCATCTCCCCATAGGTAGCTACTGGCATTATCAAATGATGCTAATTTGCTTTCATCATTCGCTTTACCTGCAAGGTTATTTTCTAAGAAAAATAACGGACGCATAAGTGGCATACCAGTAGTGGTGTTTTCATAGGCGAGTGTGTAGTTGTAAGGGAGTAATTTATATCTTAACTTAATGTATTTTCTTAAAATATCTTGCGTTTTTTTATCATGAAATACCACTTCAGGCGCGATATTATCTTGTGCGTGAGGGCGGTAAATGGGCTGGAATACGCCATATTGTAACCAGCGGATATACATTTCTTGATCAAATGTTTCGCCGCCAGCAAAGCCGCCTAAATCTGAATGGGTATAAGCCATGCCTAATATGCCCATTTGTAGACTTAGCTCAACTTGTGGTGATAAACCGCCCCATGAGCGACTGACATCGCCAGTCCAAGGGATCATGCCGAAACGTTGAGAGCCGGCAAAGCCAGAGCGCATTAAAATAAACGGTCGCTCATTTGGGCTGATAGCAAGTTGGTTTTCAAAGACCATTTTCGCCCATTGATGACCATAAACATTATGAATAGCGTCAGCATTAACAACACTTCCGTCATCTAGGGTATGCAGGGTATCGCTCGGGTGCACTTCTGGTTCACCGAGATCTCCCCACCAACCAGCAACACCTTGTTGATGAAGGCCTTGGTAAATCGCATTAAACCAGTCTTTACCTTTATCATTAAAGACATCGACTAGGCCCGTATTACCAAAGTAGAAATCAAAGCGTTTAGCGCTGCCATCTTCAGCCTTTGCTAATGCGTGATGCTTTTCTGCATCTTGCCATTTACTTGAAGTGGTCAATATAAAAGGTTCAGTGATCAATACCGTATTAACCCCTTGCTTTTTAATGTCTGCGATCATTTTTTCAGGCTCAGCAAATGTTGCTTTATCCCAAGCTAAATTGCCCATGTGGCCTTTAATATCTTTGCCAAACCAATAAAGATCTAAAATTAGCGCATCTAATGGGAAGTCCAAATCAATAAACTTATTAACCGTATTACGCACCTCTTGTTCATTGCGATAACCAAAGCGCGAAGCATAATTTCCGAGAGACCAACGCGGTGGCAGGGGTTGTTTACCTGTGACATCAACATAGTTGTTCAGTAATTTTGGGAAAGTATCAGCCGAGAAAACAATGTAAGCCATACGACCGGCAACGGCAGAAAACTCGATAATGTTTTTGTCAGTTTTGGCAATATCTAGATAACCTTTGGCTGAGTTATCAAATAATACAATGTACTTATTACTCGACATCACTGCTGGAATAGAAAAGTTCATCTGCTCTGAATGGGTGGTATAGCCATAATGTGCACGGTTATAAAGCGGGAAACGATGACCTCGTCTGTCCATTCCTACTACGCGCTCACCACCGCCAAGTAACTTTTCGGTGTCATTAACTCTAAAGCGAAAACCTTGCACGGCAATAGCCTTGCTTATTTCTTTATCTTCAACCTTAGTCACTTCATTTACAGAGCCAGTAAATAAGCCTGCTTCTTGAGCAATTAATAGTTTGCCATCTTGGTAGTAACTAATAGCAAAGGGGGATTTGCTGATAACCGCACTAAGTTTATTTGTGCTCACGGTAAGTTGATTGCCGGCTTCTTTAACCATTAACCGTTGTGCTGATGCCTGCGCTTTTATCGCATACGAAGGTAAGTGCTTTGCTGGAAAGTTATCTTGGTGCGCTTGATAGTGAACCGCTATAGCACCTTCGCCATAGGCATTTAAGGTCACTTGAGCTTTTTCTGTTTGAATGACTAAGCTGTTAGCGTTTATTTGATGACTAAGGTAGTCGCCACTACTTGCTAGTGATTGCGTGCTCAGCAAGCAGGATATCACTAAAGTCATTAAAGTACGGGTGGCGTTTTTCAAAATAGATAGGCGCAAATCAGAACCCTTAACGTTGAAGATGATTAAGACAATATTAATGATAATAACCTTAGTCAAAGGTAAGCAGCATCTTGAATACGTATGCAAGTTTAACAAAGTAACCTTCAAGCTTTGAACAAGTATTACATACGTATGCAATTTTTCAGAATGCTAATACATACGTATGCAAAGGCTATCAGCTGAGTTTTTAATTGCGTATTCTTATTTGAAGAATTAATAAATACTTATTCAGCGCCATTGATAAAACTATCACGGTAATGAGAAGTGCAAAGACTGAGGTTTTCAAATGAGTGAACAAATGTGGTGGCGTGGTGCGGTAATTTATCAAATTTATCCACGTAGCTTCTATGATGCTAACCAGGATGGCATTGGTGACTTACCCGGTATTATCAGCAAACTAGATTACATTGCTAGCCTTGGCGTTGATGCGATCTGGATTTCTCCTTTTTTCAAGTCTCCAATGAAAGATTTTGGTTATGATATAAGTGATTACCGAGATATTGACCCAATATTTGGTACGCTGGCTGATTTTGATGAGCTTGTTATTAAAGCGCATGATCTTGGCATAAAAATTATGATAGATCAGGTGTTAAGTCATACCTCTGATCAACATCAATGGTTCCTTGAGAGCCGTGAAGATAAAAGTAATGATAAAGCTGACTGGTATGTTTGGGCTGATGCGTCTGAAGATGGTACTGCGCCAAATAACTGGTTATCGATTTTTGGTGGTACCGGCTGGACTTGGGAGCCAAGACGCCAGCAATATTACTTACATAACTTCCTTTCAAGCCAACCAGATTTAAACTTCCATAATGAAGCAGTACGTAAAGCCGTTTTAGATAACATTGAATTCTGGCTTAAACGCGGTGTTGATGGTTTTAGACTTGATGCTATTAATTTCTGTTACCATGATGCTCAGTTGCGTGATAACCCAGCAAAACCAAAAGAGTTACGTCAAAGTATTGGTTTTGATGAAAAAAATCCGTATGCCTATCAATATCATTATTATAATAACACCCAAGATGAAAACCTTGGTTTTATGGAAGATATTCGAAGCTTACTAAACCAGTATCCGGGCACTGTTGCGTTAGGCGAAATTTCCTCTGAAGATTCATTAAAAACCATGGCGGAATATACGCAAGGTAATAGTCGACTTCACATGGGTTATAGCTTTGATTTATTAACCGACAATTT
This sequence comes from uncultured Colwellia sp., assembly GCA_913057925.1. GTDB lineage: Bacteria > Pseudomonadota > Gammaproteobacteria > Enterobacterales > Alteromonadaceae > Colwellia. The sequence continues at coordinate 12,512 of CAJXPG010000075.1, forward strand.
CAGCGCTGGTTATATTAAACAAGTGGTTGAAAGCCTTGAATCACGTGTCTCTGATGGCTGGCCTTGTTGGTCTATCTCAAATCATGATGTTGAACGTGTTGTTAGCCGCTGGGGCGGATATAACAGCAAAGATTTCGCTAAAATGCTATTCGCCATGATTTCTTCACTGCGTGGTAGTGTTTGTAGTTATCAAGGTGAGGAGCTGGGCTTAACGGAAGCAGATATTGCTTTTGAAGATATTCAAGACCCATACGGTATCACTTTTTGGCCGCAATTTAAGGGACGCGATGGTTGTAGAACACCTCAGCCTTGGCAACATAGCGCTAAAAATGCCGGATTTAGTGAAGGTAAGCCTTGGTTGCCAATGTCTGACGCTCACGTGAATAAATCAGTAGACTTGCAAGACGTTGAAGCGGATTCAGTATTAAATAGCTATCGTCACTTTAATCAATGGCGTAAGCAGCAACCGGCTTTACTTTATGGTGATATTCAATTTATTGATACGCCAGAGCCAATACTTGCTTTTATTCGTCAATATCAAGGTGAGCGTCTATTGGTTTGCTTTAACTTTAGTGAACAGCAGCAAACGCTTGCTTTATCATCATTGTTGCCAGCCAATTGTAGTGTTGATCTTGTGTCAGGTCATAAGTTAGCGAGTGGTGCGATTATTGATGATAAGTTGCAACTGCCTGAGTTTGGCTGCTTTTATAGTAAAATTTAGCAGCAAGCTTTAATTTTTGTCCTTCAGTTAATGAGCTTGATATAAGTATCAGCAGAGCAGTAAGAGATATCTTTATGAATTTTATCAGTAAGTGTTCAATATTAATGGCAATGGGTTTAACCAGCTTAATGCCAGATGTAGTACAAGCCAAAGAGAGTGCGTTAGTGGCTAAAGCGGCAGAGTTAGCGCCATATCAGCAGCGTCATTTTCAAGATGAAGTTTTTTACTTTGTCTTACCGGATCGTTTTTACAATGGAGATCCGAGTAACGATCAAGGCGCGGCGGCAGATGATATAAAACGTGCGCAGTCTCGCGGTGGTTTTGATAAAACGCATAAAGGTATGTACCACGGTGGTGATTTAAGTGGTCTTACTCAAAAGCTTCCGTATCTAGATAACATGGGTGTTAGCGCTATTTGGTTAACGCCAATTCTGCGTAACAGAGCAATGCAAGCAGGTACTTCAGGCTACCACGGCTATTGGATTTTAGACTTCACTGAAATTGACCCTCATCTTGGTAGCAACGCTGAACTTAAGCATTTTATTGACCAAGCTCATAAACGTAATATTAAAGTGTTTTTTGATATTATTACCAATCACACCGCGGATGTTATCAAATACCAGGAATGTCATGGTGATGATGGCTTAGGTTGGTTAGTGAAAGGTGATGATTGCCCATTTATTTCGTTAAATGACTTAGCTCAAGGTAAATCTTATACGCCATTAATTCCTGCTGGCGATGAAGCAATAAAATCCCCAGCATGGTTAAATGATATGTCTATGTATCACAATCAAGGTGATTCTTTTTGGCAAGGCGAAAGCGCTGTTCGTGGTGATTTTTCCGGTCTTGATGACCTTTATACCCAAAAAGATGATGTAGTAAACGGCATGATTGCTATTTATAAAGACATCATTGATGAGTTCAAACCTGATGGTTTTCGAATAGATACAGTGAAACATGTCAACATTGAATTTTGGCAGCAATTTTCACCCGCGTTAATGCAACATGCTAAAAAACAAGGTATCGAAAACTTCTTTATGTTTGGTGAAGTTTATAGTTTTGAACCTGAAAACCTAAGCGTATTTACCACTGAAGCAAAACTTCCCTCAGTATTAGACTTTGCTTTCCAAGGTGCGGTGACAAAAGCTCTTGTGGAACAGCAGGGCACCGATGTCTTAGCGCAATTATTTGCCAAAGACCATCTTTACACCTCAAAAGATAAAGTTAATAGTACGGATGCTAATCAATTAGTTAACTTTACCGGTAATCACGATATGGGTCGTTTTGCATATTCGTTAAAAGCCAGTAAGCATAACTACAGTGAACAAGCACAGGTAAAACGTAACTTACTTGCCAATGCGATGATGTTTTTTACCCGTGGAGTTCCGGTAACTTACTACGGCGATGAGCAGGGCTTTGTTGGTGATGGTGGTGATCAGGCGTCTCGCCAAGATATGATGCCGTCACTTGTGGCAAGCTATAACGATGATGACTTATTGGCAACGGACAAAACCACAGCGGATGATAACTTTGATGTTAAGCATCCCATTTATCAAAGCCTTGCTAAATATGCACAGCTATACCAGCAATATCCAGCGTTACGTTTTGGTGAGCAAACAGTGGTGTATTCACAAGACAAACCAGGGGTTTTTGCCATTAGTCGTCAGTTAAAAGCAACTAATAAAGAAAAGGCTCAAGACTTATTGGTAGTGTTTAATACCGCTGAAACAGCTCAAACATTGGATTTACTGACCGAACGATGTAACAGTGAGTTGTTATTTAGTTCAAACACAACTGCCAAAGCTAATGAAATAGCGCCATTAAGCTTTGCTATTTATCAAGTAAAGTAATTTGATACAGTAATTCAGTAAGTTAAAAATAAAAAGCCGTAAACTAGTATCTAGCTAGTTTACGGCTTTTTGCTTTAACGCCTTGAATAAAGTCTTGCTAAGCTCAAAGTTAATTAAGTTATTTGGCTAGACGGTATAGATAAATAGGCGAATTATAAAAATCATCTAGCCTTATCATTTTGCAAACTTGCCATGAGGGCAAGGCAAAATTATTGCTGATTAGAAAACCTGAAGTATCATTTTCTAACGTCAGTTTTTCTGCAAGTTTCTGCATTGCTTGAGGGTATAAGTAACAAACCAGTACCGCACTTTTTGGCAGCTTAACTTGATAAAAGTCTTGTCGGTAAAGTGTGATATTATTTATCCGGTAAAACTTTATTAGTGCCTTGGTATATAACCAAGGCAATATCGATAATTCATAACCGATTATTTCTTTTGCTGGGGCTTTTTGTGCCATGGCTATAATAAAATTTCCCCAACCGCTGCCCAAATCAATAATGGTATTTATATTCGCCTCATCTGCCAATGCTAACATTGCTAAATAGGCTTTTTTCGAGCTCGGCATGGGGGAAATGCCAAGCCTGAGACTGCTGTAAATAATAGAACATGCAATGAATAGAAAAATGAGTAGGCAAGGAACTAGCCATAAATTATCAGTAACTAGCACAAGTAAACTCAATAGGTTGGGTAATTATTATCAAACACACGTTACGCTTGCTAATGGCTATAAGCAAATAATATAGTAAAACTCACCAGGTAAATGTGTAGTACTTCAAAAAATTTCAGTAATGAGTAAGCAGGGTTGGTAAACCAGAAAGGTAAGCAAGTGAATTAATTTATACAGGGTATTTATTTTAGATAACTCGTGATGTATAATGTATACAATGTGACTGGTTCGATATGATTTTATAAAAGGTAATATGATGGAAACAAATAATACAGATTGGCGTTATACGGTAATGCCAGCCGTGTTTACATGGTTCAAAGAGTCAGGATCTGGTGCCCTTGAAATTGATTTTGATGCAACTAACAAACAAGCTGCAGATGTTTTAAAAGCTCAAGGAAAGGGCGGAAGCAGAATGGGCGGACTTGTTGCTTCTGGTACGCTAGGTGAGAATAGCTACCTGAGCAACGAACAGCGTCTTGCTTTACTTAAATCGCTTTCTGAGGTTGCTAAAGAATACAATGTTCCGTTGATCAGCGGAGCTGCAGCAGAAACTAAGGAAGAGCTTGCTAATATCGTAGCAGGACTTGCAACGGTTGGCGTAGATACCGTGATGGTGATGCCACCAAAAACTGAAGCAACGCCTTCTGATGAAGACATGTATGCCTACTATGAGCTTGCTGCTATCGCTGCAAAAGAGGCAGGCGTTACCATTATGCCTTATAACAACCCAGATGCAGCCGGCTACCATGCCATTTCAACAGAGCTTCTTAGAAAACTTGCTGCTCTACCTGAAGTAACGGCTCTTAAAATATCGACTACAGATGTTTCAACGATTGAGACGTTGATGGTTGAGAACAAAGATTTAAAAATCTTGGCTGGTGTAGATACTGTAACTGTACACGCCGGACTTGCTGGCGCATGCGGTGGCATTACAGGTGTAGGTACTATCTTCCCTAAAGCTAGTGTTAGTATGCAAGAATATGTTTTAAAGGGCGAGTGGGCTGAGGCGAATAAAATTTCTCAAGCGATGAACTCAATATCATACCTTGATGCTCAGCCGCTACTTATGGAATACCTTAAGTTTGCTATGGGCATTCATCATAATGATGAAGATGGAGGACTTCGTACTCTTGGTAAGAAGTTAACTCAACAGCAAATTGATGACGTTCGCGCAAGATATGTGCTAGCAAAAGAAAGACTTGAAGCGCTGGATTTATTAGACTAATCCTAGTAAGTACTTAGGTAGTCAAGTATTTGAAAATAGAAAGCTTCGTTTTACGGGGCTTTTTTTGTGCCTGATATTTTATTTTTTGCCTGAGACCTTACATTGGAAACAATGATCTAGATAATGACAGGCAACTCTGCAGTTTCTCAAATAGCAGGTTTGTTCTGAACATATTGTCGGGGGAGCTCCAAGCTCTGCTTAAGTTACTTGTTAGCTACCAATATAGCTGCTATCCAGTCATAGTAGGTTGAAACCCTAACTTGATATGCAGTAGTGCCATATAAACCACCTTTAAAAGTAGCTATATCGCCATGCCCCAATTGCCAACTTGATAAACCTACAAGAAAGGGAATACCTTGTTGAATGACAACAGAAGCTCCACCGCTATCTCCAGAGCCATGCATACCTTCAAGTGGCAATGCACCTTCCGGTTTATCGAATTTGAACGCTAACCAATTACCTTCTGCATGTTCTACAACATTTTGAAACTGGTTTATTACACGAAGTGATTTTGTATCAATATCTTCCCCTATTAATCCGGTTCCTGTAGCCCCTTTACCATAAACAGTGATTGTTTTACCTTTTTCACTTTTACCTTTGTATATTTTGATTGGAGTAACACTAGTCACCTTGGATGATAATTTGATTAGCGCAATATCACTTCTAGATTTGAAAAAGGTCATTAAAGGCGCTAAATCGCCTTTAAGTAGAACTTTTTTAGGTTCAGAGTAATCAGGATGTATATGAACGCTTTCAATTTCATATGATTTTGAGCCAATTATCAGATCTTTACCGACGTAATCATAAAAAATAGTATGTGCTACGGTCAAAACCCATTGTGAATTTATTAATACGCCATGCCCTTCATGGGGCATATCTATTAAATACTCAGGCATTTTCTCAAGAACATAATTTTCAGGAGGAACATCGTGTCTCTTCACAACAGCATTACTGTATGTAGAAAAGCAAAAAATAGATAAGAGGAATAAAACTTTCATATTGCGTCCATGCTCATAAATGGTTAGCTAACACCCCGCTAAGGAGAGGTTTATTGTTGGCTAAAGTGTTGAACGAAGTGAAACCAATCCAACGGTTACTAGTTCTGCTTAAGTGATATTGATGAAAGCTTAATTGTAGTGAGTAATAATTGCTCTCATCAGCTTAGCTTGAATTGCATAAGTATCATCACCACCATTAGTTAAAATAGCAATTTCAAGGTTGTGCTTCGGATGAAAAAATAATTCTGTTTGATAACCATCTTGTGAACCGCCATGAGAATAAAAAGGCTCATCACCCCAACCGATTATCCAACCTAAACCAAAAGTGCCATCATCACCGGTATCACTATGAACTTTAGTCATTAAACTTAACGATTTGTGACTAATAATCTTCCCCTCTTTTAATGCGATTATAAAGTTGTTCAGATCTTCAATACTGCTGACTTGTGCCATTGCACCAGTGGTATATTGATTTATTCCAAAAAAAGATTCAGTTTTTGCATAATTAAGTGCGTCACTAAGTTTCATAGTTACGCCTTTCTCGACAATATAGCTATTTTTCATATTTGCAGGAATAAAAATATTATCACTCAAATAATCGGAAAAACTGATTCCGCTAACTTTTGCAATAACTTCAGCTAAAAGTACGTAGCAACTATTACAATATATCGCTTTATCAAAAGGTTGTGATTTGACCTTAATTTTATTTGAAGAAATAAACTCTATAACATCTTGGTTTGTAGACAAGTTGGCTAAATTTAGGTTTGAGTCTGAGAAGAAGTCGTCAGAAATATATACCCTATGAGACAGTAAATCCTTTATCGTAATACCTTTCCAATTTACTGGTAACTCTCGAATGTATGTGGCTACATGATCGTCTAGAGAAAGCTTATTCTGTTCTTCTAACGTCATAATTGCCAACGCAGTAAAAGGTTTACTAATGGAGCCAATTCGAAATCCGGTATTGGAGTTAATCGCTAGGTTCTTCCCCTTATTTGCTAGCCCTTTACTTAATTTAAATATCACTTCATTATTTTTTTTAACAAGAACACTAACGCCTGGCTTATCCTCTTCTTGTATTAATAGAATTTGATTGAGCTTATTCACAAGCGAGTTTTTATTACTTTGTGGTTCATTGCTAGCTAAAGAAATACAACTTATCAAATTTAGAAATATAAACAATTGAGTTTTAAAATTACGCACTACTGGCTCCTTCCTTGATTAGAACTTAATTTAAACTGACTAACGCCTTATTCAGAGGTAATATAATAGCGGCGCAGGAGCAAAAACCAACGGTAATTTGGCCTGTTGATCAGCTTTTATACGTTTTTTAACTTTTCTAATTTAGTGAATAAATAGGCTCCACCAAAGCCAAGAGCAAGTAATGTCCAACTTATAGAGGATAAATTAAACTCTGCCATAAAGTTATATTTAAATACGAGCTCTATGATTATTGAAAGAAATGACGGTACAGCCAAAATTAAAAACCAAAGCCCCTTTCCACCAACCTTTACTGCTCCTGCACAATAAGGACAAACCTGTACACTTCTAGAAAACTGATACCACTTTGGTTTTTGTTCAACTGGTCGACTACCAAGTTGTTTAAATGAAACTTTCTCTGAACACCAAGGACATTCTTTTTTAAACACTTGACCCCCATGAGACTTATATCGCCTACGTTAAGAGGCTTTTTATTAGTTTGCTAAAATTGTGTAGCGAAGCGGAACCGAGTAATCTGTTAGCAGTCCCATACTTAATTGCCTTGTATGGATAATATACCCACCAAATAACTATTTCAGGTAAAGTGAGACCCAAGCTTTGGCTGCAACCAAAGCCTTTCTTTTTCGCAGTTCGTTTGATTGATGGCTCCTCAGTTGAGAGACCGATAACAAGAATGAACGCGATAAAGGACTCCAAGCACCACACTCGAATAGTCTACTGGGTCTCGAACCCGCATTACGCAAGCAAGAGTTAGCTTATTATGAAAACAAAAACTAATCAAAACATTAATGTAGGTGTTGATACTGGAAAGTTTCAACTCGATATTTATATTCGCCCACTTGATATTTATTTCACCGTTACTAACGATGATAAAGGTATTAAAGAAGCAGTTAAAACCATTAAGAAATACAAACCTGAGCGTATCATTATTGAAGCTACAGGTCGTCTTGAAATGCCCTTTATTTTAGCTTGTGCTAAAGCTAAATTACCGTTTGTTATTGCCAACCCCATTCACATTAAACGATTCGCAGGAGCTATTGGTCAGCGAGCAAAAACAGACAAACTGGATGCACAATTAATTGCTCACTTTGGAGAAGCTATTCGACCTAAGCTTTCAACCTTAAAACCCGAAAATATGCAAGCTATGAGTGATTTAGTCGCAAGAAGAAATCAGTTACTGACAATGCAAACAATGGAGAAAAATAGACTTCAAATACTTCCTCAAAACTTGGTAATGACCATAAAACCAATTCTGACCGCTTTTAAAAATCAGATAGAAAAAGTTGAAAATAAAATTGCTGAACTCATTGAAAAGTGCCCAGAATATCAGGCAAAAAGCCTTATTGTTCAGAGTATGCCTGGCATTGGAAAAATAGCCGCTGCATCACTTATAGGGAACTTACCTGAACTCGGATATATCAGTAGTAAACAAGCCAGTGCGCTGGTTGGCGTTGCTCCAATAAGTAGAGAGAGTGGTCGTTATAAAGGGCAAAGAAAGATCCAAGGCGGAAGGCATCAAGTGCGAACGGTTTTATATATGGCAATGATGTCAGCGATGCAATGTAACCCTATTTTCAAAGCGACTTATCAACGGCTAGTGGCTGCAGGAAAACCAAAAAAAGTGGCGATTATTGCATGCGTTAGGAAGATGATTGTGATCTTAAATTCTATGCTCAGAGACGGAGTTATGTGGGATGCGACAACAGTTAATAATTAACTATTGACGCCATAGTCTCTTGTTATACGTTATTACTCAATACTCAGAATCACTTCTTCTCTGGAATTCTCATGAGTTAATACAACGCTACTTTTAATTGATTTATTTAACCATGATAAGAAGTTAAGTAAAACAACAAAGTCAGTTTTAGAATTTATATCTTTGGGATCTATATCAAACTCGATTTCATAACTTTTGAAAAAGTGGCAATTAACTAGTAGTTTACCGACCTGAACAGAAAGTAGAGTTGGGTCATCATTTTGTAATTTCCAGATTGAATCAATAGAGTCAGGCAAAGTACTAGCGTTACCGCCGTGCGTAAAAGCATGAGAATACTCTGCCGATTTTAAGGCAGCAAAGAATAGCTCCCATGAATCTCGTGATTCTGAAGTGACGATGATGTCTCTAAGTGAGCCATCTTGTTCGAAGTGCGATTTTAGATTATTCCATCTATCCATGAGAAACGTATAACGCCCCATTAAGAGGCAAAAAACAGCTTGCTATAATGCCTGAGGAACGAAGGACAGCAAGCTGTTTTTTGTGATCCTCTTAATGGGGCGTTATACGTTTCTCATGGATAGATG
>CAJXPG010000076.1 GCA_913057925.1 uncultured Colwellia sp.
AAAGCACTTTTATCTCGAACAAAATTTAACCGCGAAAGATCAACAGCCCCTAGCTACGCCGTTTTTATTTATTTCAACTTAATTTATTTCAACTTAGCGACAAACGTTTGTCTGAATTTTGCCAATTTTGGCGAAACCACAGCCTGACAATATTGGTTTTCGGGATTATTTTTAAAGTACTCTTGGTGATAATCTTCACCACAATAAAATTGACTAACCGGACTAACTTGAGTCACCACAGGCTGATCAAATAATTGCCCTTCAGTTATTTCTTCAATCATGGCTAACGCTAAAGCTTGTTGCTGTTCATCATGGGTGAATATTTCAGAGCGATATTGCGTACCAATATCATTCCCCTGACGGTTTAATTGAGTCGGGTTATGCAAGCTGAAAAAGATTTCTAATATTTCCCGATAACTGATTTCTTTATTATCAAACTGCAATTGTACAACTTCAGCATGGCCAGTATCACCGTTACATACTTCTTTATAATTCGGATTATCGGTTTGCCCCCCCATATAGCCTGAAGTAGCAGAAGCAATACCGCGGATGCTATTAAAAGCACTTTCAATACACCAAAAGCAACCACCTGCTAACGTCGCTTTTTCTAATGTATTCTCTGTTACTTGTTCTGTCATTAGCCCTATCACCTATTTGGTTGTTAATTTTATGATTTATCACAGCCTTTTTATTTAGAAATACGCTAAGATAACTCAGATTTTCATTTATTATATTACTTTTTATTCAATAAAAGCACATGCCACTATTTTTTAAAAGAACAAGTCAAATTCAAGCCATTATTGCCTTACGCTTTATTGCCATCGCCATTCAGCTGCTGTTGATACTTTTTGTAAATATAGGGCTTGATTATCAATTACCTTGGACACCCTTGGTCAGTATTATTGCCTTAGAGATACTTTTTACTTTAGGTAGCTATTTGTATTATCAAAAGAATAACCTAAGTGATAGTAAGACCAGCCAACAAGCCATTTTCATTCAAACCTGTGCAGACATTCTCTTTTTATCGTTATTATTATTCTTTAGCGGTGGCGCGACCAACGCCTTTGTTTCACTACTACTCATTCCTATTGCAATTGCAGCGGTTACCTTAACCCCCATCTTACTAGCAATCGTTGCGGCTATGGCAATTGCCTCTTATAGCATTTTACTTTGGCTACTACCTATGAGTGTGATGCACGGTAATATGGAAGGACACTTCATTGGTATGGGCATCAACTTCCTTTTTTCTACCTTGGTTGTAGCATTAGTTGTTGGCAAAATGGCTCGCAGTATTAACCAACAAGAACTGGCAATAGCTGCCTATAAAGAGAATTTATTAAAACAAGAGCAAGTAACATCACTCGGTGTCGCTTCTGCTCAAGTTACCCACCAATTAGCAACACCTATAGCAACCGTGCAATTACTCGCGGATGAGCTAAGTGAAGACTTACCGGATAACGAAGTGGTAATGGATATGCAAAGTCAGTTATCTCGCTGTAGAGAAAGTCTTTCTGATTTTAGAGCGATGGTTTTTGATATTAAAGAACAAGTGATCAAAACGATAAGCTGCCAAGATTTATTTAAAGAAATAACTGATAATGTTCGAGTTAATAACCCCGAGATAGATTTGCAATTACAGGGCTATGAACTTGCAAAAAATCAGCAAGCAGTCTCTATTAACGCTGATGCAGCCTTGCTACCTGCGATTATTAATTTAATTAATAATGCCATTAGAGCAAGTAAGGCAAACAACAGCAAAGCCTTGCAGTTAACTAGCCAGCGTGTTGGTGATAGTTGGCAATTCACCATCAGAGATTACGGTAAAGGTTTTACCTTAAAAAAACTCAATGAATTAGGCGTTAAACCGGTTAACAGCGAACAAGGTTTTGGTATGGCGGTATTCTTGAGTCACTCAAGTTTAGAGAGGCTTGGTGGTAAGTTAGCATTAACAAACCATCAAGATGGTGGTGCGTTAGTTACCGTTAGTTTACCCATATCATCAAGTTAACAGAGTCGTTTAACAACAAGGAAATAAATGATGCAAAATAGTGAAACCGCTAAGTTACTCATCGTTGAAGACGATATTATTTATGCTAACACCTTAAATAGACGATTAACTAAACACGGTTTTGACTGTGTACAAGTTGATAATAATAATGATGCATTGCTTGCCTGTCACCGCCATCTACCAGATTACATCTTATTGGACATGAAGTTGGCGCAAGAAAATACTTTAGAGATCATCACGCCTTTACGTAAACTTCGTCCGCAAAGTCGTATAATTTTATTAACCGGCTTTGCCAGTATTGCCACCGCAGTTGATGCGATAAAATTAGGTGCTGATGACTACTTATCTAAACCTGTAGACAGTCAAACACTACTCGCGACACTTAATGACAGTAAAGTGACTAGCGTCAGTGCAGATAGTACACAAGAGCAAACTTTATCAGCTGAGCAAGTTGAATGGCAGCATATTCAGCAAGTGCTAAAAGCAAATCAAGGCAATATTTCAGCGACTGCCCGACAACTTTCTATGCATAGACGTACTCTACAGAGAAAGTTGCAAAAGCGTCCTCAGAACAGTTAACACTTAGTTAAAAATTATAAGCAACATGTTGATGGAAGCGAATCATTAGCTCTTCTTTGGTTGGCTCCAACTCTAGCTCTACCGACATTAACTGCATTGCCTGTTCTATTTGATTTAAAAACCTGCCAAAACCGTGCTCAGAGCTATTTTCAGGTGTAGCAACAAAGACTAATTGCACGCTATCGGCAAGCTCACTTGCATTCCACTTGCTAATAATTCCGCAAGGGCTCTGCTCAGGGTTGTAGCCCAACATTTGCAGCTCTCCGACACGAGACACTATTTCATGAATACTGTATCTGATAATTGGCACCAAACCATTAGCAATCAAGGCACCATTATTTAAGTTATAATGCTTGGCTGCCATGGTAAACACATCCGTTAAATACGTATAGAGCGGGTTATAAGGATCTTTAGAATTACTATCAATCTCAACTTGCTGTAATAACTTATTAGTAATATTTAAGGTAATTACCGCGTAATTCATCGCACTGTGATAGTTAGGTAATTCGATACCTTGGCTCGCATAACGTTTTTTTATTTCCCGTAATTTATGAGTTTGTGTGCCGGCAATGCCTTTATTGCTAGCAAATAAATCATAGGTAATATGTTGATGATCTCTTATACGTACTTCAGTACTATCAAAGTCAATTTGTTGGCAAAATTTCAACATTACCTGACTGACTTTATTATGAAAACTAGCAGCATTTACCCGAATATCACTACCAGTGGCTAAAAAAAGTAAACACAACTTTTTAGCTTTTTTACTGCCATCAAAAAATGATTTTTTTAATTGATGGCTCTCTGGATTGTAATAGAAAAGTATTTGTTGGTTGGTTTGCCATTGGTGCATCTCTTGGTTATAGCGCACTCGTGCTAATTTATCATTGGCAATGAATTGACAATTAGTCAGCTCAAGCTCTTCTGTGATGTTAAAAAAGATATCTGATAGATTTTGATAAAAATCATAGTAAGGTTGTGGCTTAATTGCGCTGTAATCGCTTGATAATCTTTGTACTAACTCATCAGTAATACTTAACTCAGCTAACACATATTGGTTATCACGTAAGCTAACAGGTAAGTAGGCTTTATGCGCAGCACTTCGCTTTCTAATAATTGACATATTCATCCTTATGCTCGAATAATCATTCTAATTCCTTCATCGTTAGCTTAAAATATCTCTGACATTTATCTCGCTAACGCTATTTTATTGAAAGCACTATAACTCGGTTAAATGAAGGTTTTGTGACCAAACCATGGTACAAATATGACAACCTATACTTAACAAAAAGTAACCATAAAGAAGGACGTATTTTGTTAGAAGATCAAGAAGCAATGATTAGCGCAATTAACCAAACAATGCCCTTTGGAAAATATGCTGGGCGAAAGCTATTACAACTTCCAGAACCCTATTTAGTTTGGTTTCATAGCAAGGGCTTCCCCGAGGGTAAATTAGGGCAGCAGTTAGCGTTAATGTATGAGATAAAACTGAATGGCTTAGAAGAGATGCTAAAGCCATTATTAAGATCCTAAAATTTCCGGTTGGAAAAACTAAATTTACTCTGTCGTTTTAGAGTAAATTTTTCTAAAAACATCACCTTTTAACTCTCCTAGTAATATCAAAAAAATCTCGATAAAAGCTAACAAGTTGTTTTGCCAAGGCAAACTAATTTCAGAAAAATGCCATATTATTTTTAGAGTTTTTATCTCTATTTTATACCGCTCTTTATGCATTTTTTCTGCTTGCATCGAGCTTAAAAATCCTCTTAAATGACTTGTCGATTGATTAAAATTCATACCAAAATAAACCAAATAAATTTTAGAATTGACCACTCAGTAGTATTTATTAATCAGCTGTTCTCTGAATAAAAGAGAAGCTTACAATATCCAATCACATGATTTATAAGATAATTACGAGGTGTTTATGAGGTGGAGAAAATGAAAAGACAAAAAAGGGATAAGTTAGGTAGAGCACATTCCAACGGATACCAGGCAGGATTGGGAGGTAAAACCAAGGAGCAATGTCCATATCAATCAAATGAAGCAAAGTCACAATGGTTAGGCGGATGGCGAGAAGCCATTAGCGATAGAAACATGGGACTTTTCCGCTAGCAAAAATAGAGAGAAGCTAAAACAAAAATCCCCGAACATTGCTATTCGGGGATACAATTAATCTGCAAATTAAACTTACACCAATCGATAACGAATTAAATCACGCGAGAAAAACGTTGTTGGTTAATATGTTTCTTCATATAAGCGTCAAAGCTCATACAAATAATACGAATTAATAAACGTGCTTTTTGTTCAACTTTAATATAGTTAGCATGGTTCTCTACTAAACCGTCTTGAATAAAGGTTTCTAGTAACGGTAAATCTTCTGAAAAATACTCATCAAAATCAATATTATATTTATCGCTGATCATTTTTTTATCTAAATATAAATTACACATCAACTCTTGAATAACTTCGCCACGTAAAACATCATCTTCCGTTAAGCTTACCCCTTTAACTTGAGCATGCTGTTTTTCAGTGATTGACTGATAATACTGCTTTAATTCTTTAATGTTTTGGCTAAAACTATTACCAATTGAACTAATGGATGAAACACCTAAACCCAATAAGTCACAACCACCTTTTGTGGTATAGCCTTGGAAGTTGCGGTGTAAAGTACCATCACTTTGCGCGACAGCGAGTTCATCATTAGGTTTAGCAAAATGATCCATACCGATGAAGTCATAACCATAATTACATAAAGTCTCTACCGCGAGCTTCATTAAGGCAAATTTTTCTTCCGTATTGGGTAACCATTCATCACGTAACTTACGCTGTGCCGCAAAGCGACTTGGTAAATGTGCGTAGCTAAATAAAGAAATACGGTCCACATCCCACTCATGTGCTTTATCTAATGTTTTAGCAAAGTTCTCTGTGGTTTGATGAGGTAAACCATAAATAAGATCGATATTGATAGAGTTAAAGCCAACGTCTTTGGCATGAGTGATAAAGTCACCAATAAACTCTGTAGATTGTACGCGATTGATTGCTTGTTGAACTTTTAAGTCTAAGTCTTGTACGCCTAAACTTAGTCGGTTAAAGCCAAGTGAGAAAAGATGCTCAGCTAAATCCATTTCAATTTCACGTGGATCTATTTCAATACTCATTTCAAGTTCATCTGAAAAATCAAACTTCTCTTTCAGTAGTGAAACAAGTTGTGTTATTTGAGGGTGCGTTAAAAAGCTCGGCGTGCCGCCACCCCAATGCAATTGCTTAACTTTGTAGTCTTTAAACAGTGGCGCTTGTAAGGCGATTTCTTTTGCTAAATATTCTAAATAAGTATCCGCTTTATCACGATGACGTGTGATAACTTTATTACAGCCACAGTAATAACAAAGTGTATGGCAAAAAGGGATATGAACATACAGTGACAATTCTCGATTCTGTGAGTTTTCAATCGCCTTAATAAAGTCATCATGTTGAAAGTCATCATGAAACTCTAATGCCGTTGGATAAGAGGTATATCTTGGTCCACTGGTATTATATTTGTTAAGAAGGTTTTTATCGAAGAATTGACTTACTTGCATGTTTTCTTACCGTTTTATTTAATTACAACGGAATTATACCCGTTAAGAAAATACGGGTATTGATCAAGCGCAAAATAAAGCCGGTTAGATAATCAACTCAATACAACATTAAGCTGATAAACGAGTTAGCTGCTCTGTGGTGTATTGATTCAGTGCGCCGAGATCTTCAACCACTTTATCGTGCATCTTATTTAAAGCTGTCATACGTTGATAATCTTCTCGCATACGCTGCTTTTTTGGCAAAGCCTTACGTGCATCTAAAATGGCTAATTCTTTTATCTCGTCATAAAGACCAAATATCGCAGGGAATTTAGCCGATAGTTCAGTGACTGTTTTTAGCGATGACAATAATACCGATAAACGCCAACAGCCCTCATCAAATTCACACTGCTCTTGTTGCATGGCACGGGTGATCAGTAAAACGCTATCAAATACTTTTTTATCATGCCTATTCAGTGCTTGTTGTTGCTCAACTTTCGCTTGTTGTTGAAGCGCTTTTTGTTGCGCTAACTGCTTTAACAACTTACCTGCGTAAAATGCCAAGCTGACTACGATTAAGACAGCAAGAGATAAGGCAAAAATCCAAAAATTACTCATAACGCTTATTCTTTCTCTTCAAAATCAGAGAAATCATGGCTATCTAATTTATCCCATAGCGCTTCTTCATTACGAGTATCGGCAACGTCTTCTTCATCACTGTCATCTAGATCTAATGATTCAGAAAGTACCTGGTGCTTTTCCATTAACTCATTGTAGTAGTTAACTTCTTGCTCTGTTAAGGCAATATCTTCTGCTATTTTAGCCAAGATATCTTGCAACATTTCATCTTGCTCTATCGCATTAATCGCTTGTTCAGGTGTCAATTCAACTGTTGATTTTTCTGCAAAACGAACGCCAGCAATGCTTGATGTATTTTGACTTGTTTGTTTGACTTTGGCTTGTTCTGTTTTCTCCGCTTTAGCGGCTAACTTTCCAAGCGCGATCGGAGTTTTATTACCAAGACGAGGATCTTTATTTGCCCCTTGTTGGCTATTACTTGCTTTTTCTTGCGTGGCTTCTTTTTGACGATTGCCAGCTTGCTTACCCGTAGTTTTACGGACGCGTTTTTCAACTTTGGCTAATTCTTGCTTACTTAACTTAGGCTTAGCGGTAGGAGCTCCACCTGGTTTTCTAGATTTTTTTGTACGTGACATAGCTACATTTACTTTTATTCCAATAATGTCGGCTATTTTACGTTATTAACTACCGGAAAACCTTAAAAAGCAGAAAAAAGAAACAAAAAAAGCGCCATTAGGCGCTTTTCTTCATTAAATTAGCTTACACACGAATGCTAATATTAGGAGAGGTATTTATTTCTCCCCCTTTAGTGATCACCGCAACATTCTCATTGCAGGTTAATATTGCAATATGGGTATTGTGATAATCGCGAATAAAGTTTAGCTTATAGCCAAATTGCGTTAGGCTACTGGCGGCAAACTTTTGCGCTAGCGTTAGTTCTTCCCAAAGTTCATCATTGTCAGTGGCAATTTCTTGCCTTCTTTCTAACAACGCCTCCCTTTGCATTGCGACAGCCATAATCTCCCCTTCCCAGTCCAATTATGATTTTGTTTAAATTATGTTTTTTATTATTATTATTTGGCTAAAACTTAACCTACTTTACATACAACATCAATAGCGATTACACTAACAGCCTTGAATTAATTGGTTTGTAGCCAAGTAGTCTTTGAAAAATAAGGTAAAAAAATGACACGTGTTTTAGATGAATTATCAGCATTGTTGAAATTAGAAGTCATTGAACAAGGTATCTATCGAGGCCAAAGCCAAGATTTGGGCTACAAAGCACTGTTTGGTGGCCAAGTAATGGGGCAAGCTTTATCTGCCGCTCAAGAAACCATTCCTAAAGATCGTTTTGTTCATTCTCTACACTCTTATTTTCTTCGTGCAGGTGATGCCAGTAAACCGGTCGTTTATGATGTAGAAGTCATCCGTGATGGCGCAAGTTTCAGTACGCGACGTGTTCAAGCGATTCAAAATGGCAAAGCCATTTTTTATATGACCGCCTCTTTTCAACACAGTGAAGGTGGATTTGATCATCAAGATACCATGCCGAAAGTGCCCGCGCCTGAAGAGCTCGCATCATTTACTGATTATGTAAAAGCCAATCAGCAATACTTGCCTGAGCCATTAAGAGAGAAGTTTTTAGCTGAAAAGCCAATAGATATTCGCCCGGTGCAACAATATAACTGGTTACAACCAACTCCGACAGATTCTGCTAGCCAGATGTGGATTAAAGCCAATGGCGACTTACCTGATGATTTAGGCATACATACCTACATGCTTGCCTACACTTCAGATTTTCATTTTTTACCCACCGCACTATTACCTCATGGCGCAAGTCATTGGCAGCCAAACTTTCAAATAGCGACAATAGATCATGCAATGTGGTTTCACCGTCCGTTTAGGTTTGATGACTGGCTGCTCTATTGTATGGATAGTCCTTCAGCAAGTAATGGCCGAGGCTTAGTACGTGGTCAAATTTATGATCGACAGGGGCAATTAGTTGCTTCAACCATGCAAGAAGGTGTGATTAGGCAGCGCTAAAATCTTTTAGCAAGCACTTGTAAAGTTTGTATTTAGCTAGCGAATAGCTTCGCTAGCTTACTTATTGGCATCATATTTGGTACAGAGCTAATAACTTCATTCGACACTCATCATGCAATAGGGAGCATGATTTAACTCTGGCGATTCTTCTGCTCAAGTGCACGGCGCTTATCGATTGCTATTGGCGTGATGCGTGCATTCAAATCAGGGCACAAACCAAAAATAAAATACAGCTCAGCCATCAAAAATAGCGGCCCGATAAGAAATTGACTTAAATCATCAACAAAAGCAGGTTTTGCTTTTTCATAGTAATGACCAATAAATTGAATAACCCAACCTACAACGAATAACACGATAGCCGTTATCATTACGCCTTCAGTATGTCGTAAAAACTCAGCTAGCAATAAATTCACCACAATATATAGCAACATACCCAGAGCCAGTAGTCGATGCAGTGCTAAATAATATAAAGCAACGACAGTAAAAATGGCCATAGCTAAGGTAAAATTCAAGGTGAGCTGTAAGCCAAATAAATCCTCTAAATTAATTTCAAAGGCTACTGTGCTTAACATTAGCGTAACCGCAAAGACAATTAAGGGCACGCCTACAAAGTGGGTTTGAATATTCTTCTTATTTAAATGCACACTTTTATAACGTGCTAATTGCTCTTCAATAGACTTCATTTCTAGACCTTAGGCTTGTTATTGTTTTTATAAACTAATTTATCTTCTAGCTTGTTATAAACTTTTTTGCCAGTCGTGACCACTAGGATGCTGAAAAATACGTAACTCAAACTGTGGAGCGATGGCAAAAAGATGGTCAAAAATATCTGCTTGAATGGCTTCATACTCAAGCCAATTGGTGGTGTTAGCAAAACAATAAATCTCAAGTGGCAAGCCGGTTTGCGTGGCAGTTAACTGCCTAACCATGCAGGTAAGATCACTACGAATAGCAGGATTTCCTTGAAGGTATTGCGTAATATAAGCGCGAAATGTACCAATATTCGTCAATTGGCGGCTATTCATGGTAAGTAGCGATTGTGCGGTGTCATTGCTACTTTGCTCTTGTTCACTTAAACCAAGCTCTTGCTTTTTTTCGGTTAAATAACTTTGTAGTAACTGCGCATTGGTTAATTGATTAATTTTATCTGCGCTATAAAAATCAATACTGGCAATATCAATGATAATTGTCCGTTTAATACGACGAGCACCTGTGTGATACATATTACGCCAGTTTTTAAACGAATCATCTATTAATGCATAGGTCGGCACTGTGGTAATCGTTTTATCAAAGTTTTCTATTTTTACCGTATTTAATCCTATTTCAATCACATCACCATCGGCGCCATACTTGGGTAGTTCAATCCAGTCACCAGCGACAACCATGCGATTAGCAGAGATTTGAATACTAGCGACTAACCCTTTAATGGTATCTTGAAAAACTAATAATAACACCGCAGTTAACGCACCAAGACCGCTGAGTAAATAAACCGGCGAGCGGTTAATAATCAGCGAGATAATGACAATACTTGTCACGATATAAAGCGCTAACTTTATAATTTGAATGATGGCGTTTAACGGCAAGAAGCGCTGTTTAGCACTCTCCTGATAAATACTACGACTGACGTTAAGAACAGCACTTATACAGCGAGAAATTTGGAAGGTAAGTAATATTTTACATAATAAAATAACAATCGCGCTGGCAGCGCTGCTACTTTCTAATACGATAGGGGTTAAAAAAAGCGTTAATACTAGGGGCAATAGTAAAGTCATTCTATTGAGCACGTTATGCTCAATCAGCGCATCATCCCAAGTGTTTTTGCTGTTTATAATAACTTTATGAACAAGGGCCAATATTTGGTGTTTTGCCAAATAATAACTCAGACTCGCAATAACAAAAATAAAAGCAATACCTACAGCAATGGCGCTACTGGCCAAGTATTTAGCGCCAACGCCTTGCTCACTTAACCATATACTAATTAGCTCGTTCATACGCTTCCTTTTGTTTTGCTAGTAATTTATTTTCCTTCACCCAGCGCTTGGCTATTTTGTTTCATTTTTTCTAAACGGGCATCTTTATCATGCCAAAACTGCGTAAGCCACTTTTGAAAAATAATTCTATCATTACGATCAGAAAAGTTGATATGACCAAGCTCTGTTGCAATATCTAGTGTGTGCACTTCAATATGAACTCTTTCAACTTGACCACTAACAAAATCACCAAAGTTTGGAATGCCATCAGGATAATAAATCGTAACATCAACAATTTTAGTTAAGTGCTCACCCATAGCATCAAGTACAAATGATATACCGCCTGACTTTGGCTTTAACAAGTTTTTAAATGGAGAGCCTTGTTTCTCATGTTTTTTTTCGGTAAATCGAGTGCCTTCGATAAAATTCATTACACTAACCGGCTTGTGCTTAAATTTAGCACAGGCTTTTTTCGTGGTTTCCAAATCTTTACCACGTAAATGTGGATTTTTTCTTAAAAAGGCTTGGCTATAACGTTTCATAAAAGGGAAATCTAATGCCCACCAAGCTAGCCCTAAAAGTGGTACGTAAATGAGTTCTTTTTTTAGGAAGAATTTTAAAAATGGAATATTGCCGTGCAATGCCCGCTGCAACACTACTATATCAACCCAACTTTGGTGGTTTGCTAACACCAAATACCAATCATCTTCTTTAAGATCATCTAAGCCAGTCACCAATATTTCTGTTTTAGTAAAAATCTTTTGAATAACACTGTTCGTCGCCACCCAATTACTTGCCATTAAATCAAGTAGATAACTAAAGATTTTCTGAGAAAAGCCTAATGGAATTAACGCCTTGCACAGTGAAAACAATAAGATGGGTAGTAACCAAAATATCGTATTGAGGATATAAAGAGAGAAAGATAAAAAACCGATCAATTTGGCAGGTAAAAAATTTAACATATCTTGAGATTAACTAACGGTAATAGATAAGTGGCACAGATAACGTTATTTAATCATGATTTCACTAAAAATTATATTTTTTTATTACGCATTTCTATAGCTGGCAATAAAAGCGCCTTGGCTGAAAAGTGATCTGTTTTTTTTTAACCGTCACTAATTTTGCTTTATTTGTTAAAGTAACCCTGTAAAACACAAGGTTACAGGCATATACTTAATTAAACGATTGAAAACATACTTTTTGTACTAAGTTATTATGAATAAATATCGTTGTAAATTGAGTTTCTAAACAGTTTTACGCATACTCAAAGAGTAATCATAACAGGAGACAAAATGAACTTTAATAGAGCCGTAATCAAAGTAGGTAGCGCATTAGTTGCCCCTACAATAGATGGTTGCAGTGGCAAATATACCTTAGCTATCGCGCAATTTATTACTAAGTGCCACCAGCAAGGTAAAGAGATCATTTTAGTTTCATCCGGCGGTGTTGCCGCCGGTCGCACGGTTATTCAGCACGGCTCTCCTAAATTATCAAGCGCCACTAAGAAAGCGATGGCTAGTGTTGGCCAAATGCAAATGATGGCAAATTGGCAACGTTTTTTTGATAGACCTTGTAGCCAAATATTAATTACTCAAAATGACCTCGCTGATCGCCAGCGTTTTATCAGTATTCAAGAAACCATTCAAATACAGTTAGCCAATGGCGTACTGCCCATCGTAAATGAAAATGATACTGTCACCACTGAAGATTTAACCATCGGCGATAATGACAATTTGGCAGCGCTGGTAGCTCAAGCTTGTGAAGCTGATAGTTTATTCATTTTAAGTGATATTGATGGTGTTTTTACCAAAGATCCTAAAGTTAACGACGATGCAGTATTAATTCCAAATATTGACAAAATTACTGATGAAATTTATGCCATGGCAGGTACTAGTCGCAATCACCTTGCTACCGGTGGTATGAAAACTAAAATTCAAGCAGCAGAAAAAGCGGTAGAGCATGGTATTACTACTTACATAATTAACGGCACTAAAAGTGAAGTTTTTGCTTCATTAATCGCGCAAGTTAACCCAGGTACGCGTTTTGCCGCTGATACCGATATTATTACCGCTAAAAAACACTGGCTAAAACATACCTTGAAAAGCCAAGGACAAATTGTCTTAGATAAAGGTGCCGTTAACGCGGTGCTCAACAAAGGCGCTTCATTATTACCCGCAGGGATAAAATCAGTAAATAAGCGCTTCAAAGCTGGGGATGCTATTGAGCTTATCAATGCAGTAGATAATAGCGTGATAGCTAAAGGCATTAGTTTATACAGCCACCATGATTTAAAACGCATCATGGGAAAACACAGTAATGACATCACCAGTATTTTAGGTCATGAAAAAGGTGATGTTGTTGTACATCGTGATGACATGGTTATTTTATAACGACTAACAACGATGCAATCAACAACATTAACCCAATTAACGTAATCAATTTTTCGACAAGAGCTCACAATGACAGACTTTAATATCGCCACCATGGCAAGTAACGCTAAGAAAGCCAGCAGAGTTGCTGCGCAACTTAATAGTAGTGAAAAGAACACGTTATTAAATGCAATTGCTGACGCCATTGAAGCGAACAGCGACAGTATTATTCAAGAAAATGCCAAAGACATAATCGCTGGACGTGACAAAGGATTATCGCAAGCCATGCTTGATCGCTTAGTACTCGATGAAAAAGGTATTAAAGACATTAGTGCTGCGATTCGTGAAATTGTCGCCCTGACCGATCCCGTCGGTGATATTGATAAATTATCACTGCGCCCAAATGGCATTCAAGTGGGAAAAATGCGTATTCCTCTTGGCGTTATTGCGATGATTTACGAAGCGCGCCCTAATGTTACCGCAGAAGCGGCAGCCTTATGTATTAAGTCAGGTAATGCCGTTATTTTACGCGGTGGTTCAGAAGCTATTCACTCAAACCTAGCTATAGCACAGTGTTTACATCAAGTATTAATCGCTCACAATGTTGATGAAAATATTGTCAGCGTCATCCCAGATACCAGCCGTACTGTTATTGAAGGTTTATTAAAACAAAGCGAGACCATTGATTTAGTTATCCCTCGTGGTGGTGAAGGATTAATTCGTTATGTGAGCGAAAATAGTCGTATTCCAGTTATCCAGCATTTTAAAGGGGTTTGTCATTTATACATTGATAAGTTCGCCGACTTAAACAAAGCGGTTGATATTCTCGTTAATGGTAAAACGCAAAAACCAAGTGCTTGTAATGCTTTTGAAACGGTATTGGTGCATGGCGATATTAGTAGCAAGTTTTTACCGTTAGCTGCTGCTGCACTAGAAGATGCAGCGCAAGTTAAAGTGCATGCCTGTAAAAATAGCATAGGTTATTTTGCTAACGCAGAACTTGCGACTCATGATGACTATCATGCAGAATATTTAGCACAGGAAATTGCGGTTAAAGTCGTCACAGGTTTTGATCAAGCCATTAACCACATTAATGAATTTACTTCAGATCATACGGAAGTCATCATCAGCCAAGATATTTCACGAGGCCAAGAGTTTGTTCGACGCATCAACTCGTCAGTGGTCATGGTCAATGCTTCTTCACGCTTTTCTGATGGCAACCAACTAGGCCTTGGCTCAGAAATAGGTATTTCAACCAGTAAATTACATGCATACGGGCCAATGGGCTTAGAAGCATTAACCACTGAAAAGTTTGTTGTCTTTGGTGATGGGCAAGTTAGAAAATAGCCCTTGCTAGTGACCATCAATATTATCTCTTAAGCTTAATGTATTCGCTTAACATTAGGCTTTTGTTTTACCTTTGATAAAGCTAGTCGTTCTGGCCATTGCCCATCGTGTTGGCTTAAACAAGCTTGTTCGCTATCAAACCTTACGCACTGTTTAATATTTTTAACCACGACACCTACTTTTAATAGCTGTTTTTGAATGCTGGCTCTAAGTACTTCATCTTGCTGTTCCGCTTTCATCGCCGCCACTTCTGCTTCGGTATTAAAAACACAAGTCACCACTAAACTTGCTGGAAAATTGGTGTAATTTGCTCGATGGGTTAACCAAACAAAGCCTGCCACTTCATGCAAAGATGATTCACAAGCAATAGTTAATGCCTTACACACATTGTTATCAATTTTTTGATTAGTTTTACTTAATTTCATTAGCAATTGCCGTCAGTATTTTTTGCTATTTTAACTGACAAATACTTATGGTTCACTGATTAACTCTTTGAATAGCAGTTACGCGACCTGCTTTTCTAACAACTTGGAACAAAAGCTTGAGAATAATTGGTTAAGTAAGTATGCTACGCGACCTTTTTCTCATAGGCATTCTCAGAGGTAATTAATATGATAGGTTTCGATTACGGTACATCCAATTGTGGTGTTGCCACCATGCAAGATGGCCAGCCTCATATTGTTCCTTTACTTGGTGAACAAGATGGTGGCAGTTATATTGCCTCAAACCTTTATGCGCCAAGCCGAGATGTTATTGCTAATTGGCTTTCACAGCAACTACCTACAACGCAGCAAGCAAACTATCTGGTTGAGCGTAAAATGCAGATGCAAAAAGGCCAAGCTGCCTTACGTGAATTAGCCTTTGACGGCATATCTAGCGAGTTACTTTTTGGCAAAACTGCGCTTGAACAATATCTTGAAGATCCGGAAGAAGGCTATTACATCAAATCGCCTAAATCATTTTTAGGTGCCAGCGGTTTAGCCGATTCTCAAATTCAATTCTTTGAAGATATTGTCGCCTGCATGATGAGTAATGTTAAAAAACTCACTGAAAAAGCACTGCAAAAAGAAGTGACTCAAACGGTAATTGGTCGGCCAATAAACTTTCAAGGTTTACATGGTGAAGAAAGCAACCGACAAGCCATTAGCGTGTTAACTAACGCGGCGAAGCGTGTTGGCTTTAAAGATGTTGAGTTTCAATATGAACCCGTTGCAGCAGGTTTTGAATTTGAGGCCTCATTAGATAAAGAAACCAAAGTACTGGTCGTTGATATTGGTGGCGGAACCAGTGATTGCTCAATGTTATTGATGAGTCCAGAATTCTCCGGGAAAGAAGACCGCCATAATCACTTACTTGCTCATACCGGTGTGCGTGTTGCGGGTAATGATTTTGACATTCAATTGGCCTTACAAGGAATTATGCCAAGTTTGGGAATGAATAGTTTATTAAAAACCGGCAAACCTATGCCAACCTCAAGTTTTAGGCAGGCATTAGCCATCAACAATATTAACGAGCAAACGGAATTTTATAGCGCTAAAAATAGACGCGAATTAGTTCAGTTATCAAGAGATGCACAAGAAACCGCAATCATTGAGCGTTTAGTCACTGTGCATGATCACAAACTAAGCTATCAGCTAGTGAATGCGGCAGAACAAGCAAAAATAGCTTTATCGGGTAGCAATCAACAAACCATTTGTCTTGATGATGTTCATGAAAACTTAACCGTTGATGTTTCACGCGAAACACTTAAGCAAGCCAATATGCGCACGCTTGAGCAAATAGCGCAGTTAATGCAAGCTGCAGTCGCAGAAGCGCAATGCCAGCCAGAAGTTATCTTTGTTACTGGCGGTACCGCTAAATCGCCAGTGTTAAGTGAATTTTTACAGCAGCAAATGCCTGGCATTCCTGTGGTGGTTGGCGATCATTTTGGTAGTGTTACTGCTGGGCTAGCGCGTTGGGCCGAGCAAATTTATCGTTAGAGCGGGTAAAATTTTAATAAAAACCAATTCAATAATAAAAACGAGTCAATAAAAAACCGGTTCAAGTGTTAGGCTCGAACCGGTTTTTTTATTATCTAGCTTAACGGGCAAGTCTCTAAGATTTAAGCTCAGTAGCTCACCTCAAACGGCTAAGCACAAAACTGAATAGCCTTAATCGACAGGCTTCACCAGCATTGTCGTGCCAGTTACAGCAACAATAAGACAGATACTATTATTTTTAATGACATCAACCGTTGAATTGTCTGCCAATCGAGCATGCCAATTAACGCCCGAATAACGAATTGTCCCGACGGTTGTAGTAATGTCGTCAATCACCGGAACTTGCAAGCCGATCATGTCGCTTGAATCGTCTGTTTTTCCCCGGGAGTTCTGAATTTTCTTTAATGGTTTCCATAATAAAACCGTAATAACAGCCGTTAACACGCCCACAACTAAGACTTCACTTTGCCAACCTTCAATGACGCCAACATGCACCAACACACCGGTGACAACACTGGCAATACCAAAGAATAATAATGGACCGCTAAGCCCCATTACACCTAACTCTATCACTAAACTTACGCCGGCAATGGCGTACCAAATCAGGTGATGATGATCTATAAATGATTCCATGCTAACTCCTTTGCATTAAAATTAACGTTCAAGTCCCTACACTTTCAAGCTAGACGACACTGCGATCGCTTGAGCTACAGTATTGGCAATATTGTCACCGGTTTTACCGTCGGTTAATACCACAGTACTTTCATTCGCTATCGCTTGATGTGCAGTAATGGCATCTTGAGCTAAGGTTAATGTCACCGCTGATTGACCTTGCTCGGTATTTGCCGCACTACCAACAACTTCAAGGGCATTAGCATCGGCATCAGCAACTAACCTTATTGCTTCTGCTTTACCGGTAGCTTCTAAAATTTGCGACTCTTTTGTCGCTTCTGCTGCTAATACTTGCTCAGCTTTAGCCGCTTCAGCATCGAGTACACGGGCTTTTTTTTGTCCTTCAGCTTCAGTAATCGCTGCTGTTTTCACCCCTTCTGCGGTTAAAATAACCGAACGCTTTTCACGCTCTGCCGTCATTTGTTTTTCCATATCTTCACGGATACTTTGCGGCGGCGTGATATCTTTAATTTCATAGCGAGTCACCATAACACCCCAAGGTGCTGTCGCTTCAGTCATAGACCCCAAAATTTGCGCGTTGATTGCATCTCGATTTTGAAAACATTCATCAAGTTCCATAGAACCAATAGCATTACGCATGGTTGTCATAGCAAGCTGAGTAACCGACATTTTGTAATCGGTAATGTTATTGGTAGCCGCGGCTGCATCAGTTACCTTCATAAACAAAATACCATCAATTTCTAAGGTGATATTGTCTTTAGTAATAGCAGGTTGCGAGATAATCTCTAATGATTGCTCTTTTAAATTACGATCTGCCGCAACAGATTGCACAAAAGGGATAATAAAATTCAAACCGGCTGATAGTGTTTTACTGTATTTACCTAAGGTATAAATTACATAACCACGGTTTTGTGGTACAAAATAAATACCTTTTTTCAAGGTGTACAAAATGACAATGGTTATCCAAAGTGCCGGACTTGAAACGAGGTTTTCAAACAAATTCATAGAGATATATTCCTTATTTTTAATTATACCAAGTTGACTAAGTTCTTTCCCACTCAGCGAGAATTAAAAGGCTTAGAGGCAAGATATTGATTGAAGAGAATGGTTATTCCCTTGTCAAAATTAATAACGCAGCATGTAAACCTTTTAAACTCGCCCCTTGGGAGATTTCTCGATGCCCACTACCTTCGTTAAATTTATTTGATTTAGCATGACTAAACCGAAACCAATTTGCCTTGTTATTGAGCATCGAGCAAACCTCTGAGTAGGAAAGAAATTTAATCAAATTGGTATTAATTCCCTAGAAGACAATTCAACTTAATAGAGTAATGGACGCAAAGCAAGCTATTTAACGCTAGGTTGTTGGTTGCACTAGCAATTAATTTAAGCCAATATAGTCATTTAACCTCAGCTCGGGTTATTAAAACCTCAAATCCAATACTAAGCTGTAGCTGTTCTTTTATGCGATTTACCTATAACGACATTGAACTCAATTTAAACGCCGGAGTTCTGATCAAAAATGGCCAAACCATCAGTATCAGGGCAAAGACATTATTGGTACTCAAATACCTCATTGCCAACCAAGATAAAGTTGTTAACAAACAAGAAATATTAGCGAGTGTTTGGCACGATGTTATTGTTCAAGAGCAAGTATTAGTACAGTCTATTAAAGAAATCCGCGATTTACTGGGTAGTCATGTTATTAAAACTTACCCTCGCCAAGGATACCAGTGGACTGCCGAGCTTGAAGAAATCGCCGAGACAAAAAAAACACAGCTCACTCAAAAGCCGTTGTTAATTGCCTCTTCCCTAATCATTTTCATTGTCTTAGCTTTAGTTTCACTCTATTCATTAATATCAAAAGAAAATAGCACTGTTCTCAATAACTTTTCTGTAACCTTTCTACCTGTAGAAAACGACATGCCTGATGATATTCATGACTGGGTGCCGTTACAGGGTATGGACTATTTAAGTAAAAACCTCAGCCAGAATAGTCAGCTAACGGTACTAAATCACACACAGCCGTTAACTCAGCTAGATAACTTTAATCATATAGCCCAAAAACTTAACAGCAATTTGGTCGTGCAAACTAAATTACTCGGTTATCCACAAGACTTTCAGTTGCACTACTCCCTACATCTACTTCACAGTGTTGAGCGCGGTATTATTTTTTCAAAAACCGTCGGAGAAGGCTTTGATCAATTAGTACAAACCATCGCGCAGCGGTTCGACCAATTTACCCCCAAGCAAACACAACCCTATATTAGTGACTTTAGTAATGAAGCGTTTGCTCGTGGCATTGAACATTACCTACAGCGCCAATATCCGCAAGCGATCAACTTCTTCAGCTCTGCCCTACAAAGTAATAATAATTTATTAGCTGCTCGAAGATATCTTGCCGCTAGCCAAATTAATCAAGGTAATGCAGAAAAAGGCATTGCGTTAATGAAAGAAAACATCGAGCAAGCACAAGGTAAACAAGATCAGCGAGAAGAGATCCGCAGTAGCTTGATGATTGGTGTGCTACTGATAAATAGGTATGAAGAAACCTCACACACTAACCAGAACAATAATCAAACGCTCAGTGAAGCCGAGCACTATATACAAGTCAGCAAAAACCTAGCAGAGAAATACCAAGACGCTTTATTTACCGCTTATGCGTATGAAGAATTAGCTAAAATTAAACGTTTACAAAAGGACTATGGGCAAGCTAAAAAACTGCTCAATCAAGCCTTAAGCTTTTACCAAGGTTTTCGCTCTGATTATGGAAAAACCAGAGCACTGATTGAACTGGCTTTAATCGCACATGCACAACACGATAATCAACAAGCTGACACACTATTTTCCCAAGCAACTGAGATTGCTAACAAAAATGGCGTCACCACCAATAAAGTCGCCATTTTATTAGCGCAAGCGCAAGTCCTGCAAAGCCAAAATAACGATGTGGCGGCACAGCAATATACTCAACAGGCACTCACGCTCGCCAAAGAAGCAGGCAATAACTTATTAATTGCCCGTGTTGAAGCTTGGCTTGCCGATAACCCTCGTTATGAAATCAATTAACGCATTTTCAACCTGAATGTTGTGATATTACAGAGAAGTCTCAGTAAATGACTAAACTTGAATTTTCACAACACAAAAACATCACTAAATTACTGATAAATAAATCTTTATTGCCTTTGTTACTGTTCGGATATTACTGAGACTTCTCAGTAATATCCGAAGATAGCTGATTTTGATTAAATTAATCTTTCTAATTTATTGAAATTGTGGAATATTAATGCGAATTAATTACAGGTTTTGGGGCTGACATTACTAAGAAGTCTCCATAATAAACTGTTAAATGGCAATCGGAATGCGAGCATATCAAAAATATTGGTTATCTTTTATAGCCATACATATTTGTCTCTTTTTTCTTCCTAGTTCAATCTTTGGAGTTAAAGCTACTGCTGTCATTCCTTACTATTCTATTTGGGGCGTTCTTGAGCTAGGAAATTTTGTTGGCTTACCTGTTATAGGTAAAGTGACAGAAGATATGTTTATTGCGCCAATTACTTTTATTGGTTGGTCATTTGTTGTATCGTTTTGGTTATTACTTTATTTGCTAATTAGTCAGGTTATCAGCCACTTAACAAGCAAATAAAGCGGGACTGCTAACAGTTGGCTCGGTTTCGCTTCGCTACACATTTTAGCCAACCATTATCAGCCCCTTAACAGGGCGTTAGGCAACTCGTCAAATTTTATAGTTAGGAGTATATTAAATGGATTTTATAATACCGTACAATGTCACCGTTCTAGTATTGGGATTAACCGGTTTTATGCTTTGGATTCAACTTGCCATCGTTGATGTAGTTGCGATTAAAGTTAAACACGTTCCAGGCTTTTCTATTGAACCAAATCATAGTAATTTTCTGTTTCGTTCACATCGAGCACTAGCCAATAGTAATGAGAGTGTAGGGATATTAATTTTATTTTCCTTATTTTCAATATTATCAACAGCCAATCCTGCATGGTTAAATGGTTCAGCACTCTTGTATTTGGCGGGGCGAATAGCGCATATGCTTTTTTATTATTTAGACTTAAAGGTGTTGCGTAGTGTCTCATTTGCAATAAGCTTTTCCGGCTTAATTAGTATGTTTGGGGCTGGGTTAGTTCTGTCTCTTATACACATCTCCGA
>CAJXPG010000077.1 GCA_913057925.1 uncultured Colwellia sp.
CGAGATCTAGTACGGTCTCGTGGGCTCGGAGATGTGTATAAGAGACAGGTCGAGAGTATTTCGCTTTACCCTGGGGCAAAAGTATCTAAAGACAGTGTGATTATGACATTGTCTGATCCTCAGCTTGAACAAGCCGTTATTAATGCCAAGTTAGAACTTGCTAGACAAAATGCTGAATTTAATCAGCAGGTGATTGCCCATAAAAGCCAATTACTAGAGCACGATGCACAAATAGCACTGCTAAAAAGTGAATTAGAAAACGCCCAACTAAAAGCACAAGCAGAGCAAAAATTAATAGATAAAGGCATTGTTAGCGCTTTAGATTTCAAGCGTAGTCAACTAACTGTCCGTCAATTAGAGCAAAGGGTAGCCATCGAAAAAACCAGGCAAGAACACCTAAAAGCGATGCAAATTGAGCGGATGAAAATCAGTCAGGATTTAATCACTCAATACCAACATAATTTCACCATGATCAAAAAGCGCTTCGACCGATTAACCGTTCGCGCAGGTCTTGATGGCATATTGCAAACAATGCCAGTAGAAATAGGACAAAGTCTCACCCCCGGCACACAGCTGGCTATGGTTGGCTCTGATAAACAATTAGTCGCGCAATTACGTGTGCAACAAAATCAAGCTGATCAAATTGTTATTGGTATGCCTGCATCTGTACAAACATCAGGTAAGAGTATTACTGCAACAGTAGTGCGCATAGACCCTGTCGTTACCGACGGACGTGTGATGATCGAGCTAGATTTAACCGGAAAGCTTCCTAGCAACGCCCGTCCAGACTTAACGGTGGAAGGAAAGATTCACGTTAAAGAGATACATAACGCCTTATATGTAGAACAGCCAAATAACGTCTACGACTTTAAAGAAAAAACACTATACCAACTTAGCCCTGACGGTCTGAGTGCACAGCTAACTTTAATAAAATTTGGTACACTTTCAGGTAATCAAATTGAAGTTATTGGTGGTATCAAAAATGGTGAAAAAATCATTGTGTCAGATATGTCTCACTGGCCAGAAACACAACAAACACTACTAATAAATCAATAAAAGGAATGATAATGACTAATACAGCAACCCCAATAAAAGCGATAGAAAAACAAGAGCCAATTATCTCACTGAAGAATATAGCGAAAACCTATCATTCATCCAATATAGAAATTAAAGCACTCACAGATATTAACCTAGATATTATGCCTGGGGATTATTTATCGATTAGTGGCCCATCAGGTTGTGGGAAATCAACGCTTTTATCATTACTAGGTTTATTAGACTCACCAACGGAAGGTGAATATTTCATTCAAAATGTCGATACACATAATTTATCTATGGATCAACAAGCTGAGCTAAGAAACTTACATATTGGTTTTGTTTTTCAATCATTTAACCTAATAGATGAACTGAGTATTTTTGATAACGTCGCCCTGCCTTTAACGTACCGTGAGGATGGTTTATCGAAAGATGATATTGAAAAACGCGTGATACAAGCACTTGCCCAAGTAGAAATGGAACATCGAAAAGGTCACAAGCCTAATCAGCTTTCAGGCGGCCAACAACAACGTGTTGCCATAGCAAGAGCATTAGCAGGTCAACCAAGTATCTTATTAGTCGATGAGCCGACCGGTAACCTAGACTCAAAAAACGGTGATGCGGTTATGGATATTTTAAATAACTTGAATCAACAAGGTACCACCATCTGCATGGTAACCCATGACGTTCGATATGCCGGTCATGCTTCAAAACAAATTCACCTACTCGACGGTAAGGTCATTGAATTATCTCATGCAGCAGAAGACATGATGACTAGTGCCAATACTAATCAAACAGAACAAGCAGTGGTGTAATTATGAGTGCTTTTATTAAAACCAAAACGCAGTTTAATCTCGCGTTCAGATCACTAAAAAGTGCACCAGGCTTTGTGGCTTCAGTTATGGTGACAATGTCATTAACACTAGCAACCTTATTTGTCGTGTTTTCGTTGGTGAACACCTACTTTTTAAAGCCACTTGATGTACTTGACGAACAAAAGCTTTACGTGGTTGAACAAGAAGTTGATACTCCGATTGGCACTCACAGTGGCTTTCAAAGTTATAAAGCAATTATCCATTGGTATAAAACACAAAGTAGCTTCGAGAAACTAACGCCAGTAAGCCCAAACAATATTATGCTAACTAGTTTGCCTGGTGAACCTAGGGTTGTGGCAACATTTGCTATGCCTGATTATTTCGATTTATTGAAAGTTCCTATGTTATTAGGACAAAGCTTTGCTCGTGACCTGCCATTAGAGCAAACCTCAGATAAAGTAGTTATCTCGGAAGAATTTTGGCAAAAATATTTTGACCGTACGCCTGATATTATTGGTAAAACTATTAATGACGGTCAGCGATCATTTAACATTATCGGTGTTGTCGCTAAATCATTTGAGTCGCCCTACATGTTCTATAGTGGAAAAACCGATATCTGGTTACACTTTGGCTCTGATCGACGTTTCTTTAATAATGGCGAGTGGGATAATCCTTGGGATAATACTTACAAGTCATTGAAACTTGTTGGTACGGCGAATCAAGGAACAAGCCGAGAAAGTATTTTAAAAGATCTTGATGACCGTATTGAAGATATTCGAGCAGAGTGGCTCGAAGGTTATGAAACATCGACAGACTTTAGACCGCTAGTAACGCCCTATAGGAATGTTGAGCTAGGTGATAAAGGCCACTTAAGTTTATTTCTATTTGCTGGCACATTAGGGTTATTTCTTATCGCTGTGGTTAATGTATGTAACTTATTTTTCTCTCGTGCTTTAGCGCAACATAAAACACTGGCACTACAAGCTGTACTGGGGGCAAAACGCCGTTTATTATTCAATGCCATTTTAACGCAAACTTCAATTTTGATGATGGCATCTGTTGGCTTAGCATTGTTTATTTCAGCTTGGGGCATCAAGCTATTTAAACACCTCGCGGCAGGAAACCTACCGCTAGTAAAATCTTTAGCTATCGATATTAACCTACTCGCTGTCGCTATTTCATTAAGCTTACTTCTCGCTTATTTATTTGCTTTAGTTACTTCACGACTTGTTGATTACAAGGCGTTAAAAAACCAATTGCAATCAAGTGGTAAAGGCAGTGTTAATCAAGTATCTACTCGTACAGTTAAAGGCCTTATAACCACACAGATGACCTTTGCCAGCTTACTGATTATCTTTGCTTGTTTAGCGCTAACTAAAACCCATCAAACACTCGACCGTCCTATGGGTAGCAAGGTTGAAAACATGTATTCTTTTGGCGCTTTTATTCGTGGTGAAAACGATGAATTATCGATGACAGAGCGTTTTGATAAAACTCAAAAAATAAAACAAGTTTTCGAGCAGTTACCGCAAGTAAAAGCGGTATCTCTTGGAAGTAGCCCTGTGTCAGTTAGGATCACTAAATCAACCTTAGCGGATATGGACGGTAAAACTACCGACTTTACTCCACAAGCTTGGGTCGGTAGCGGTTATTTTGAGCACACCGGCTTGAAATTACTTAAAGGTCGCACTTTCAGTGATGAGGCGCTACGGGGTGAAAAAAATGAAGTTATGGTGACACAAAGCCTAGCTTACTTACTTGACCCTAATGGCGATGTACTTGGAAAAGTTTATGACGGCCATGAAGAAAAAAATGAAGTGGTGGGTATTACTGAGAACTTTAATCATCCTAACTACTTTGACCAAGACCAAGGCAGACATATTTGGTGGCCTAGCCGACCATTTGGCTATAACTTCATTGTTGAAACCAAACCAGGTCATACCCTTGATCAAGAAAAAGTGTTATTAACTTTACGTAATGAAGATGCCCGTTTTAATATCTGGCAATTCATCTCACTAAATGAAGAGTATGGTCGCATTATATATATGGATATTATTACCTTATATTTAAGTTACATTTTAGCGGCATTTACCCTGTTATTAGCCAGTGTTGGTATCTATGGTGTTTTAAGTTATAACTTAGGCTTACGACGCTTTGAATTTGGTATACGCATGGCATTAGGCGCTAAAAAGGTTAGGCTTTATAAGTTGTTAGTTAAAGATGCTATAGTACCGCTATTATTAGGTGTTATCTTAGCAAATATCATTACACTGCTGATATATAACCAATTTTATGACAGCCTAAGCCCATGGCTCACCTTTGATGTTAGCTTTGCATTACCTGCTATTTTGCTAAGTACCACTATTGCGATTTATGCCAGTATCAGACCTATGCAAAAAATCATTAAGGCTCGTCCAATGAAAGCTCTAAGAAATGAGTAGCCCGAAGTAAGTGAGCAAAGAGGTTAGTGTTGCTAACCTCTTTGCTTTTAGCAATAAATTATACTGATAAAAAGTTAACCATTTTATGAAAAAAGTCCTGATCGTTGACGATCAACTTGATGTTCGTATGTCTGCATCAATTGCCCTAAGTAATCACGGTTTCACTTGTGTTGAAGCAGATAGTCCTATGCAGGCTATGGATTTTGTCACCAGTGAAACTATCGATCTGATATTACTGGATATGAACTACACCAGTGATACCACCTCAGGTGAAGAAGGTTTAGCTTTTTTAAAACAATTGCAACATAAAAACATTAACATCCCCGTTGTTGTTATGACGGCTTGGGCTAGCGTTGATATTGCCGTACAAGCAATGCAACTGAATGCGGTAGATTTTATTGAAAAGCCATGGAAAAACACGCGATTAGTTGCCATTGTTAAACAGCAAATTGATAGTGCACAGCTACACAAAGAGAACGCACGTTATACCGCATTAAGCCGCCCTACTTCCACGCAAGAGTATTATGCCCAATCACCCGTCATGCTAGAGTTACTCGCTAAAGCAAAACGTGCGGCTTTAACCGATGCCAATATTTTACTCACCGGCGAGAATGGTACCGGTAAAAGTCTACTTGCAAGTTTTATACATCAACATTCAAACCGGGCAGAAAACCGCTTTGTTAGCGTTAACATGGGCGCTATTCCAGAGTCATTATTTGAAAGTGAATTATTTGGTCATAAAAAAGGCGCATTTACCGATGCCAAAGAGAATCGCCTTGGCCGCTTTGATATTGCCTCTGATGGCACGCTCTTTTTAGATGAAATCGGCACTTTAGGAGCCAACTTACAAAGTAAAGTTTTACGAGTATTAGAAACAGGTGAGTATGAAGTAGTCGGCTCAAGCCAAACAGAAAAAACCAATGCTCGAATTATATCTGCCACTAACGCTAACCTGGAGAAAATGATCAGTTCAGATCAATTCCGTCGAGACTTGCTTTTTCGATTAAATACCATTGAACTTCACATCCCACCACTAAGAGAGCGCCCTGAAGATATCACCTTACTAGCTGAGCATCTGTTAGCAAAACACGCAACGAAATATCACCGTAATAACATGAGTTTATCACCTACCGCTCATGCGGCTATTTTGCAGCACCCATGGATAGGCAATGTGCGAGAATTAAGCCATAGTATTGAACGAGCGGTTATTATGTCTGAGCATAATATTCTTGATGTTAACTCCCTTGGTCTTAGTCAGCACAATATTGAAACCCCAAAAACATCGCCTCTAATGACTCTAGAAGAAAGTGAAAAAAGCGCTCTCATCACCGCAATAAAACACTTTCAAGGTAATGTGATTGAAGCGGGAGAGTATCTAGGTATGAGTAAATCAGCTATTTATCGCCGCTTAGAAAAATTCTCCATAGACCCAAAGAATTTGGAGCTTTAGGTGAACAGTAAACTTGATGAACAGCCTAAGGTGAAATTAAAAACAAAGCGCCATAATAATCGCACTGAGCACGCTAGGGCTAAGTCATCTCTTGAAAATAAGTTAATTTACCTGTTCATTTTTTTGGCGCTGTTACCACTCATTCCCTGTGTTTATATTATAAACTCACTCCAGTTAGAATTGCTTAGTAGCAGTACCCTTCTCATTGCTATGATTATTCCAAGCACTTGGGCAGCAAGTCGTTGCTATTTTTATGTCATGGATACCTTAGAGCGTATCGGCTTACAACTTGACGCTCTTGGCAATGAGGAATTTAACAGTTGGCATTTAGCTGAGTTTGATAGTGGTAGAGTAACTAACCTTAAACGAGATTTTGAAAAGCTCAGTGGTAAATTAGTTGATAAACGATTTGAGTATATGCATAACGAATCATTTTTAACTGAATTTATTAAAGAACTAAATTTGCCTATTTTAGTGTTAGATCACCATCAACAAATTTATTCAGCGAACAATGCGATAGAGACATTAGTAAAGACTCCTGCAATTACCCTGCTTGGTATGACAGCAGCAACTCTAGGGTTAACGTTTGAAAACGGCAAGTGGCAGCAAAGTACAGATTCACAATTAACACAACGTTTTGAAGTGACTCATCATGTGTTAAAGCGAAGTGGGCGAAACTACCAGTTATTAGTGTTCTTCTCAATAGAGCAACAGCTAAGAGCGAATGAAAAGCAGGTGTGGCAACGTCTCATTAGAGTACTCAACCATGAAGTAAGAAATTCCCTTACTCCTATTTATTCGATGACTCAATCATTGCAAGAGATAAAGGCAAATGGCCCTTTAACACCTGAGCAAGAAAAACTAGAAACAAATATTTTACACGTTATTGAAAAGCGATCTTTGCAACTATTAGATTTTGTTGAAAACTACTCTGCATTTAGCAAACTTGCGCCAGCCAAGCTTTCATTAGTCTCACCCAATGAAATAACACAGCGAATGCAAGCCATTTACCCTCAATTATCAATTGAATTAGGCGAAAATCTATTAGATTTTTCTGCTGATTCAGGCCAACTTGAACAAGCATTGATAAACTTAATTAAAAATGCCTTTGAAGCCTGTGATGGGAATGAAAGAGCTCCACAAGTGCAAATGCAATGGCAACAATCTTTACAGGGAACTAAGCAGCATACTCTGATAAACATTATCGATTCAGGCCAAGGTATTGCCAATAACGAGAATTTATTTGTCCCTTTTTACTCAACCAAAGCACAAGGCTCAGGCATAGGTCTAATCCTAAGTCGTGAGTTTATTCGTAATCAAGGGGGAGAATTAACGTTAAAGAATCGCAATGATAGCCAAGGGGCTATTGCATGCCTAAGCTTCACGACCGATAAGCAAGTAAGGGATTAAGGAATTAAATGTTCTAGCAAGATTAAAGCTAACTTCACTTTAAGTTAGCTTTTTCTTTGGCAAAAGACTACTGCGCGACTTTCACTCGAATTTTATTTTTTGCCACACGTGTTTCGTGCAAAGCAGATAACGCTGCTTTTGCCTCAGCTTCTTCAGGCATTTCAACAAAAGCAAAGCCTTTTGATTTACCCGTCTCTTGGTCTAACACTAAGTTACATTCAGTAACTGAGCCATGAGCGGAAAATAAGATACGGATTTCTTGTTCTGTGGTCGTGCGAGATAGGTTACGTACTAAAAGTTTCATAATGATTCATCAGATTATTGTTTCAGCGTAAATTGTCTCATATATTTGCTGAGGACCATAAGTTATTATGTATTTTTCACCATTAATAGCTCTTTCTCTGAGAGCAAGTAAAAGGAAAAATAATGCCACATTTTGTAATGGACTGCTCAGACACTATATTAAACACTCATGATGAAGAATATATTCTTCAACAAATTCATCTTGTCGCCCATGCTACGAGGCTATTTGATGAAAACGATATTAAGGTAAGAATAAATCCCTTTAACAAGTATTGTGTGGGGAATAAAGCTGAAGAGTTCATTCATGTTTTTGCTCATATTATGCAAGGTAGAACTACCGAACAAAAAGCAGATCTCTCAAAGCAAGTTGTTGCTAAATTAGTTGCCCTGTTTCCAACAGTTAACAATATAGCCATGAATATCAGCGACTTTGAAAAAGCAACTTACTGTAACCGCAACATGCTATAAGGTTTACAAGGACACTCTGACAACCTAGCTTGGAAGTAAAGCTAGTACTTTTGAGAAGTATCTATTGTCTTGCTATTTCACCAATTAAATGAAAAGGCGGAGTGTATGCTGTAGTCAAAAAGAACTAGTGTTACACTTACTCACATTCAATCGTACGTACGAACATTTATCAGGATAACAATGCGTTTTTGCCTAACAATATCACTCAGCCTTGCCTTATTTATCTCACCTGCGCTTTTTGCAAAAAATTCAGTCATAGCCGATAGCGATGCAGAAACAGAGCAATCGATTGCTAAAAGTGAATCACTAAAGCAAAAACCGGCTGAAGAACAAACGAGTGAAACCAAGCAAATTAAGGTTCATCAAGAGAAAACTTGGGGGCTTGGCGTACTCGTTAGAAATGCTGAAATACCCTTTGATACCGAAGCAGATAATGTAACCAGCTTCGTGCCTATGATGTTTTATCAAGGAGAAGACTTCTTTATTAGAGGTATTGAAGGTGGAGCGCATTTATACCAACACAATGATTGGCAATTCAACGCCATGGCACGTATGCGTTTTTTTGATATTCCTGCTGAGTATCAAAACCAAGTACAAGGTGACACTATCGATTTAGGCTTTCAAGCAAGAAGAGCATTTGGCGACAATACTTTTTTCGATGTGGAACTATTTAGCGATTTAGAAGGAAAGCCCTACGCAAATGTCAGCCAAAGTTGGTACTTTCAGCACAATAGCTGGGAGTTTATGCCCAAAGTAACAGCTCGCTATAAAAGTGCCAGTTTTAATAGCCATTATTACGCACTCGAAGACTTAACATCTGAGTCCATTGGTGCAGGGTTTGAACTAAATGCTGGTGTAGAAACTCGTTACCATGTCGCCAGTAACTTTTACTTACTCGCCTCGGTTAATGCCACCATGCTAGACAACAATGCCTATCAAAGTGATGCCGTTGCTCAACGCTGGCAAAGTGAAGCATATCTAGGGTTCGCTTTTTTTAATGACATCAGTAAACCGAAAAAAAATGAATTATCTAACCATGGTTATTTACGCTTAGCGCATGGTTGGGCAACCCCTTCAAACATCGGTGATATTCTGGCAGGTGATACGGTAAAAGATGAATACAATAATCAACTTACATCTATTTTTTATGGTTTACCATTAACGGATAATCTCTTTTCACTGCCGATTGATATTTTCTTAACCCCTGGTTTTATCTGGCATTGGAATTCTGAAGTACAAAGCTCTGAGCAAGAATATGTATTAGCCATTAAAGCTTATTACACCATAGACTGGCCTGTGCGTTGGCGTATAGGCGCTGCAGAGGGCTTGTCTTATGCTTCTGATGTTAGTTATATTGAAGCCTCAGAAATGGAGCGAAAAGGCTATCAACCAAGTGAGTTAATGAACTTTTTAGACTTCTCAATTGATATAAATTTAGGTGATATCTTTGGTGTTAACGCGCTTAACGAAACTTGGCTAGGCTATAGTATTCATCACCGCTCTGCTATTTTCGAATCCGCGTCTCAGTTTGGTCGCATTAAAGGCGGCAGTAATTACAACACAGTATATATTCAGTTCGATTTCTAGCGGTTAATAGCAGCAGCGCTCAATAACCATAGAGTATGCTTAAGTTACTAACCTATTTTCGAGAATAACTAACTGGAATAAGTAGCTGGCATAAGTAGCTGGCATAAGTAGCTGGCATAAGTAGCTGGCATAATTAACAGGGGAATAAATAAAGCATCAAGCGATTATCGACATAGCTTTTATTTTTACTATAGTTTTAAAAGTCACTTTAAATATTGCCATAGGCCGCTTTATTGAAACCTTTACTCTTGCTCATTTTACTTTGTGCTAGCTTGCCTTTATTTGCAAAAACAAAGCAACCTTTGCTATTTATTGTCAATTATCCCGGCTCTCCGCCCTATTTATATTTTGATGAGAAAACAAACGCCTTCGAAGGCGTCATTCCCGATCTCTTAAAAGAGTTAATTGAAAGCAAGCAATTAAGCATAAAATACATATCGAATAGCCGAAAGCGCAGTGAAGAGTACATGTACCAAGGTACTGCTGATTTACTGATGTTAAGTAAGAATTGGTTAAAAAATCCCGATAAGTTAATTTCAACCATAGCTTTTCACCAACACCGAAGTTTCTTATATAAAGCCAAGCCCTTTCCAGACGAATTTTCTTTAGATAATGCAATTCAAGGTGAAACAGTGTGTACTAAAAAAGGTTACTCATACCCTAATTTAGCGCCATATTTCAAAAGTAAGAGACTGGTGAGAGTAGATTCATCAAGTCACTTATCGATGCTGAGGCTGTTATTTAAAGACCGATGTGACTATACCGTGATGAATGAATTTAACGCATTAAACCTTATTAATTCTAAATTCTTTACTGACAAAAAAACGTATCGCTCAACAAAGCCCGTAAGCACAGTACCGTTAAATATTATTTTAAGAGCAGAATTTACCGAAGAAAAAGAATTACTCGATAAACATATTGCCACATTATTAAAGAACAACGAGATCCAACGTTTGGTGGACAAGCACACCTATTGAGTCAAACCAATGAATAAAGCTAAAAAAAGCCTAAGCAATCGCTTGCTTAGGCTTTGAACTTATTCAGCTTTACCCTTGGTTTTATTGCTGTTGTTTGGCTATTTCATTGGCAATCGCTTGTGGTGAGC
Organism: uncultured Colwellia sp.; assembly: GCA_913057925.1. Classification (GTDB taxonomy): domain Bacteria; phylum Pseudomonadota; class Gammaproteobacteria; order Enterobacterales; family Alteromonadaceae; genus Colwellia. The sequence goes on from CAJXPG010000077.1 coordinate 10,615, forward strand.
CAGTATGGCGACATAACCAATAATACGCACCCGGTACAATAAACAAGGTAAACATACTGGCTAGTGATACGCCGGCAAAAATAACTACACCGATCACCATGCGGCTTTCAGCCCCAGGTCCTACCGCTAGTACTAAAGGAATGGCACTGGTTACCGTGGTAAACGTGGTCATAACAATTGGGCGTAACCTTTGCTGTGAAGCACTAATCAACGCTTCTTCAAAAGCGATACCTTTATCACGTAATTGGTTAGCAAATTCAACAATTAAGATGCCATTTTTAGCTGCCAACCCTATCAGCATCACGATACCTATTTGACTATAAATATTTAAACTCATGCCCATTAAGTCTAAACCTGCCAAAGCGCCAACTAACGCCAAGGGCACGGTAAGCAATATTACAAACGGGTGAATAAAGCTTTCAAATTGCGCCGCTAACACTAAATAAGTGATAAGCAATGCTAATAAAAAAACAAACAAAATAGAGTTGCCAGATTCTTTTAGTAGCAATGACTCACCTTTGTAATCGACTTGCACATGCTCAGGAAGTTTATTTTTAGTGACATCGACTAAGAAGTCTAAGGCATCACCAAGGGCATAGCCATCAGCCAGGTTCGCCGTTACCGTAATACTACGTAAGCGGTTATAACGATTTAGACGCGATGAGGTGGCATTCTCACCAATATTAAGTAAATTTGATAAAGGAATTAATTTATTGGTAGTACGTGAACGTACATAAAGATTATCGATATCATCAGGACTTTGATATTGCTTTTCATCCCCTTCAACAATCACGTCATATTCTTCACCGCGATCAACAAAGGTAGTAACGCGGCGCTGTCCAAGCATAGTTTCTAAGGTTTTTGCAATATCACCAACAGGAACACCTAAATCATAAGCACGCTCTCTATCAATTTGTACTAATAACTGCGGATAGGTTTCCTTATAGTCACTATTGATATTCGATAAATTAGGGTTCTTTTGTGCTTCACTAATTAAAATATCTCGCCACTGGGCTAGCTCTTCAAAAGTATTACCCTGCAATACAAATGATACTGGCGCATTACTACCGCCACCGCCACCAATACCACGGCGCATGATAGCGAAAGCTCGAACATCCGTAACACTTTGAACGTCTCGGTTAATTTTATTGATAAAACTAAAGGTATCAACACTGCGCTTATCCCACTCAGGCAGCCCAACAATCGCAATACCACCTGTGCCACCAAAACCGGGGACTCGAACAAGTACCCGATCTAACTCGCCTTGTGCTTGGTAACCTAATAGCTTTTCTTCAATTTCATGCATGTTTTTTACATTGCTTTCATAACTCGCCCCTTCAGCGCCTTGCATAATTAAGAAGAAGTTACCGCGATCTTCTTTTGGCGTATATTCTGAAGGTAATTTATTAAATAATAAAAACACGGCTGTCAACGATAACCCAAGTACTAACACAATGAGCATTGGTTGATGAATACTGTTTGCTAACGCACGACCATAAGCCGCTTCGATACGAGAAAAAGCACGATCAAGCTTTTGACCAAACGAAGAGCTTCGCTCACGATGCTTTAACATTTTTGAGCACATCATCGGTGTCAGTGATAAAGCCGTTAAACTTGAAAAAACAACCGCGGCGGCAATAGCAATGGCAAATTCAGTAAATAAACGCCCCATATTGCCAGATAAGAACACGAGTGGAACAAAAACAGCGACTAATACCAAGGTTGTCGCAACAACCGCAAAGGCTACTTCCCTGCCCCCTTCATACGCAGCCATCAATGGCGTTTGACCATTCTCGATACGACGATAAATATTTTCTAACACCACAATGGCATCATCAACCACTAAACCAATAGCAAGCACTAAGGCGAGTAGCGTTAATAAATTTATAGAAAAGCCAAACCAAGATAGCGCCATCATAGAGCCAATCAAAGCAACAGGTACTGTAATAGCAGGGATTAACGTGGCTCTAACATTGCCTAAGAATAAGAATATCACTAATACCACCATCATCATGGCGATGATTAACGTATTGTAAACTTCATCAATTGAACCTTGAATAAAGACCGAACTGTCATAACTATTGGTAATTGTTGTGCCAACAGGTAATGAGCTGCGGATAGCAATCATTTCTTTTCGAGCTGCTCGAACTACATCTAAAGTATTGGCCTTAGATTGTTTAATAACGCCCAAACCAACCATGTTTTTGCCATTGCCACGAAACATGTTTTCATCATCTTGCGCGCCAATAAATACATCAGCAACATCGCCTAAACGTACTACAGAGTTACTTTCAGAATGATTAATAACCATATTGGCAAAATCTTGCTCTGATAAATAACTACGCTCAACTCTGATGGAAAAATCTCTATCGATAGACTCTATTCTACCTGCAGGTAATTCAATATTTTCGTCACGCAAAGTGCTTTCAATATCTTGCACGGTAATATTACGTGCGGCCATCGAAGCGCGGTTTAGACGAATTTTCATAGCGTAGGTTCTACCGCCCCCCACTTGAATACGCGCGACACCATCAACAACAGCAAAGCGATCGACGATATAGCGATTAGCGTAATCGGTAAGCGCTAACGTACTCATAGTGTCACTTTGTAAGACAAACCAAACGATGGTGCTTTCATCATCATTTGCTTTAGACACTTCAGGTGGATCTGCTTGCTCGGGTAAATTATTCAGTGCACGTGAAATACGATCACGTACATCGTTAGTCGCCGCGTCAATATCACGGTCTAAATTAAACTCTATGGTAATACTAGACCGGCCAACCCGACTGTTAGAGTTAATGGTTTTAACACCTTCAATACCACTAATTCTATCTTCAAGTAACTGGGTGATCTTAGTCTCGACTATTGCAGCAGAAGCGCCAGAATAATTAGTACTGATATTTACAATTGGTGGATCAATATCAGGGTACTCTCTAAGCGGCAACATTAAAAAGGCAACAATACCAAAGGTAACAATCAGTAAGTTAATTACAGTAGCAAATACCGGTCTTTTAACCGATAGGTCAGATAAAATCACTAGCCCTTGCTCCCTTCTTTAGCGATAACCTTATCTTGCTTTTCATCAGGGTCATTGTTTTCTTTACCTATCACGCTAACAGCTGAGCCATCACGTAACTTTAACGCGCCTTCAACAACAACTTGCTCACCTTCTATTAAACCCGAGATAACTTCTACAACACCGGGGTGGCGACGACCAATGTTAATCGCTTTACGAATCGCTTTACCGTCTTTTTCTGTGAAAACATAATGGGTGTTTTCAATAGGAATAATACTGCTTTCTGGCAATTGCAAAATATTCTCTTTTTGCAATAACACACTAATATTTAGCAACATACCTGGGTGAAGTTTTTGCGCTTTGTTACTAATGTTTGCTCTGACTTTAATACTACGAGTGCTTGAATCTATTCGGCTATCAATGGCGGTAATTTTTCCAATGAATTTTTTCGCTTTATAAGCGGTGTTTTGTGCGCTAATTTGCTGGCCGACATGAAGGTGTGTCAATAGACGCTCTGGTAGATGAAAATCTACTTTAATGACACTTAAATCATCTAAACTGGTAATCGTATTACCTGCATCAATATAGGCACCTTTACTGACTTCTCTAAAACCAAGTACACCTGAAAATGGCGCTCTAATGGTTAAATCGTTCAACCTTGCTTTAGCACTAACCAATTGAGCTTCGATAGCTTTGGTTTTAGCTTCTTGTTGTTCAACAAGTGATTTTGAGGTTGCACGACTTGCTAATAATTCAGATAAACGTTTAAGGTGAGCTTTAGATTCTGACAAGTTAGCTTCTAATTCATTCACTTTCGCTAATTCTTGCTCGTTGTTTAGTTTAACCAGTACTGCGCCTTTTTTAACTTTCTGGCCATCATCAAAAAAAACATCTTCGACAAGGTCGGAATATTTACTGGTGATCATCACCTGCTCATTAGCTCTGGCCGTGCCAACAGCTTCAACACTCTCAATAAATTCAGCAAGTACCACAGGGGTCATTTTTACCGCAACCACACGTTTATATTTACTCTTTTCCTTTTCCGCTTCAGGCCACTGCAAATAAGTAACTAAGCCGACAAGGACTGCAAGGATAAATAATAAGGGTAACCGACTGCTAATGGACTGTGGAGCTTTGTTAGCATTTAGCTCGGAGGTAGTTGACATAAAGTAATTCTCTAAAGGCATATTGATAGGTAGTAATCGCGTGCATTTTTAAACAAAATCACACGCAAGTACTATAACCTATAGCCTATTTAATAGCATTTACCTAGCCAGTAACTTAGCTTAAAATATTAACCACTTACCGCAAATAACTAAATTAGAGATAACTCCTTTGAATAAACTAGCCGTCCTTGCTTTTGCCCTGTTAATGTTTTTCAGTACTATGTTGTGGTATCTCGCTAACGGCTCATTAAATGATTACCTTAAAAGCCAAGTGTTATTACAAGCTAACTATTACAGTGGGCAAACAGCACAATTAGCCAAGGCTGAATTTTCCTCTGACAGCGGAGTCAGTCAATTTGACGGCTTTTCCCTTGCCAATATTGAGGGTTCGAAGCAGCCTCATGTACTGTTAGTTGATAAAATGACAGCGCAACTCGCACCTGTTGCAATAAGCCAGCTGAACTCTCCTAGTGTCAGTAAAAAAACCACCACCATAGTGCATATTGAAAACCTCACCCTGTCTCACCTTCAAGCATGGACTGAAACCGCGCCAAACGAGAATTCAAATCTAACTATTTTACTGAATAAAATTAGCCTTAAACTGGCAGAAGATTATCCTGCGTTATACCCAGAAATTAGTGCCAAGCAATACGCAAAAGTTCATCCGGAGAAAAATGAACAATTGGCATTAGACAATCATGTTCAAACCACTGAAACAAACCAAGCGGTTATAGAGTCGAAAGCCGCCAAAAAGAAACAACGGTTATTAGGTAAAGCACAAATACGCGTCATAATATCCGCAATAACTATTGAGAAGTTAACACTTACCAACTCTGACAATAACAGTAAAAAAGAGTTAGAGCAGATAGTACTAGACGGCTTTGGTGGTGAAGAAGGACTAGATAGCAACCAAGTAGGTGGCGAATTACTCAGAGCTTTATTGGAACAATTAAAGAGAATGGCAGAATAAAATAAGTTTAGTTACCATCGAACAATGGGCAATTGTGCAAAAAACAGTAGCTTTTTTTTTATAAAACTTGCTAAAGTTCATTGGGTATTGCCGATATAGATCAAAGCAGTAAAAGTACTTTTCTGTTCAAATAATACTAAATAGCAAAAGCTTTATGCGGTAACTTAATCATTTTTGCGTTGGGAATTTATGTCATCTACTTTAAAACAATTAATATCGGTTACTGATTTAAAAGGTAACTACACCTACGTAAACCAAGCTTATTGCCAAGTCACTGGCTTTGGTGAAAGCGAACTTCTTAATACTGATACACGTAGCTTAACGCATGATGCTATGCCTAAATCAGTATTAGATGAATTATCTAGTACCTTAGCTAAGGGCTTTTCATGGCAAGGGGTTTTACAACTAAAAAGTAAAACCGGTGCGAGTATCTGGCTCGATGTATTTATTACTCCGCAATATAGCCAAAATAAAGTTATCGGCTTTCAATGTATAAGCTCTGTAGCTCAGCGAAAGTTAGCTGATGATGCTAATAATATTTATCAAGCCATCAACAAACAAAATAAATGGCTAACGTTCGAATTCACTAAAAACCATAAATTTATTTTCTTGGTGGTTTTATCCCTCATTTCGCAAGGCTTTATTTTTACCTACTTAGGCCTAGGCGCCTCTATCGTTGCCGCAATAAGTGCTATAGCGCCTATATTAGTGTTTTGGTCTGACATTATCCCAACAGCAATGCGCGCTCAACGCATGCAAAGTATGTTTGACTCTGTTTCTCGCAAAGTTTATTTCGGCAAAGGCACCGCCAGTGTATTTGATTTCAACTTCTCATTATTAAAAACAAAGATAAAAGCCATTATTGAACGCACGCTTGATGCATCAAAACCTATTAAAGCGGTAATGTCCAAAGTAACACAAGGCCTTACTGATACTCGCAGTACCTTAGAACAACAAAAAAATGATTTAGAACAACTCAGTGCTGCCATGAGTCAAATGCAAGCATCTACTGAAGATATTGCCCAAAATTCGGTAAACGTTGCCAGTGAGTTAGAAACCACCTTTGAAAATTGTGAGCAATCACAACAAAGCATCTATCAAACTACCGATAAAATTTCTCATTTAGCGCAAGCCGTTGAAAGTGCTTCCTCTTCGGCTGACAGCTTGACTAAGTCAGCCAATAGTGTTGGTGAGTTAATGGAAGAAATTCAATCCATTGCCGATCAAACTAACCTGTTAGCATTAAATGCAGCTATTGAAGCTGCTCGAGCTGGAGAGCATGGTCGCGGTTTTGCGGTTGTTGCCGACGAAGTAAGAAACTTATCTTCTCGTACCCAAGAGTCTGCTGAAAAAATCCATCAACGCCTGACCATTATGCTAAACACCATTGAGCAATGGGTAGGTTTAATGGATAAGAATAAAGATGAAGCACAATTTTGTGTTGAAAGCGCTCAAGCATCACATCAGCAGATTGATTTGGTGGTTGATAAAATGCAAAACATCAACCAAGCCGCGACTCAAATTGCTACCGCAGCCGAACAGCAATCGTGTGTCTCTCACGAGATTAATAACCACTTAAATGATATTGCGCAAAACACTGAATCGACTTGGCAGCAGACAGACAGTGTGGCCGAGCAAATGCAGCAATTAGCCAACAGTGTTGATGACATCGCAGATTTAGCCAGTACTTTTGTACCTAAAGCTAAGTAAGCAGCTAAAAATAAAGCGTAAATAAGCTTTTAAAGCAGTCTAGGAGGTTTTATGAGCTGGAAAAACACTGAAAATCACTATGGTAGTGTCTCAATTTCCATGCACTGGTTAATGGTGGTGTTGATAGTCTTAGTTTTTGCCAGTATTGAAGCTAGAGTGTTCTTTGAAAAAGGCACTGATATGCGTGATCTTTTTAAGATGTGGCACTTTATGCTCGGTTTGTTGATCTTTTTGTTAATACTCGCCCGTCTCTATTTACGCAGCATACAACTAATTCCTCAAATTACCCCACCTCTTTCCAACACGCAAGCTCGGGCAGCTAAGGTTACTCACTTAACACTTTATGTTTTTATGGTGGCTATGCCCATTTTTGGTTGGTTTGTATTAAGTGCCAAGGGAAAAGTTATTCCGTTTTTTGGCTTAGAATTGCCAGCACTAATCCCTTACGACAAAGCCTTAGGGAAAAGCTTAGAAGGCTGGCACAAAACCGTAGGTTCGTGGGGGTATTATTTGATTGGCTTGCATGCAATTGCAGCATTAGTACATCATTACCTGCAAAAAGATGACACCTTAACGCGGATGTTACCTAAAAAATAAGTCTCAAATCTGTTCCAAACATATTCCTGTGATGAAGCGTTAAGGCATTAACTCTTCATCACTTTCAACAAAAATGGTTTTACTGCCATCAGCATGTAAATCAGCAATATAACTCGGTGAGCCATCATCTTTTAGCTCTATGTAACCTAAACCACTTTTAGGCTGCAACCTTTGATGCCCTAATTTCAGTTTACTCACCACAATTTCATCATCTGTAGTAAGCAAAAGTTTTCTACCCTTTATGCGCATAGCACGACGTTTGGTGAAAAAGTTTAATGGTGAATACGGCCCGTAAAACCAGCGATTCATACGATCAAACAAGCCAATCAGTGGTTGTGGAAATTGGTTTTTGATACCACTAGAAGTAATTTGCCAAATATGTGGCGAGTGATGATGAAAGCGCAATTCGATGTCATAAACAAAAGAGTAATGTACATCACCCGATAGAATAACAAAGTGCTGCGGTGTTTTAGGGTGCTTAAAAATATTTAATAAGGTGCTTGCAGCCCCAGAGTGTGCCATCCAGTTTTCTGCATCAACGGCTAACGGATGCCCTGCAATTGTTGCCATACGCTGTATGGTTTCAATGACTTTTACGCCAAAAATTGGCGCGGGAGAAACTAATAAAATAGCATCATGTCCAATTAGCTCCTGTTGTAATTCACATAATGCTTCCCAGTCCATTAACCCTGAAGGTTCATCTAAGGCATGTTCTGAACGCCAACGCCTAGTGCGACTATCTAGCACCACAAGTTTTGGCTGACTATCGAGAGTGAACTGCCAATGAGAGAACTTTAATAAATAATCAATAAAACTATCGTGCTGAACTGCATTGGGCTTGGCTTGGTAAGTATTGGCGGCCGTTAAAAAATCACCTTTAAATTGCTTAGGATCATTGCCCCAACCTTGGCATAACCAATAGGCAAATAAACTGTTACCAATGATACGTTTCGCTAATGGGTCTTGATAAGCTGCCTGTTCCCATGCCGCAGTTAAGTTCCAATCATCAGTGACATCATGATCATCAAAGATCATATAACACGGAATATGGGCCAACAAGCGTTGAACTTTAGCTAAGCCACTAACAAACTCTTTTATTGCCGTTAACTCTTTTTGATGCAGCGCTTGATACTTTACAGGCACTTCAAAGCCTTCAAGTTCAACTTGTTGCCATAATGTTGGTGACCACACTAAAAAGTACATTGCCATGTTTTCAGCAAACGTCATCACATGGTTGTGGGCATAAGTTGAAGTAAAGATAGGCACTTGTTTTATTGGTCTAAACCAAGCAGCGGGAGAAGTACTAGTAGGCAATAATAACTCTCGCTGAAAGTACTGCTGCTGAAACTGGTAAAGTTCACTACCTTTACTAATACCTTGCTGAGCAAGCTTCTCATCGGTAAAGCTTTCATCATTTAAACCAAGTAAGGCAATCACTTGATGAATCGCATAAAGCATAGTACCAGCAACATGATCAGCATAAACTTGATCACCCGACATCATCAACAATGCTGGTCTTTGGTCATTATCGGTTAGTGTTTTACCCACTAACGCTTCGCCAGTGATTAAACTGTCATCGCTTTGATGGTGAGGGTTGCGACATGAGCCATGTAATAAGTTATTGATATTTTCTTGGATAATAAATGAGGGGCGTTTTCTTCCTTGGTACGCTAAATCAGCAATAATGTCATTCAGCCTTCTAGCCTCTTGCAAGCCATCATCACTTGAAGCATCAAATACTTGCAGATCATACTCAATGTAAGTTTCAACAGGTAAGTTAATACTTACATCAAGTAAGTGGACAACCGCTTTTTCTCCAACACGATAAGTCGTAAGGTTAGTTGAATCTAAAGGCGCAGTGAAAATAGCTGGTTGTGAACAACTTGCATCATCATTAGCAAGGTAGCATTGAAACTCACCTTGACATTCATAAGGGCTAAGCCACCACAGCACAAGCTGTTGTGACGTTAAACGGCGCAAAATTGGACCCACTAAAATATCTACTAACACCTAAATAACCTGAGCGAAGATAAAAAGACGTTATCTCGTAAATAGCAAAAAATGGCAAGGTAAAATATTTTTTAGTTGTAACAAAACTGTTAATCCACAAATAATTTAGGTAGGCTACAGACAAAGGGAATACAATATACAGCCAAAGGACTTCCATGCTTAAACGCCTCATTACCTGCATCTATTTTTTGTTCACCACGCTCTTTGTTAACTTAAGCTTAATCAATGTGGCAATAGCGGATAACACCATCATTAAAAGCCAATATGATGAGAAAGACTATTTAGCTTTTACCTTAGCAAATCAGTTAGAGGTGTTAGTTATTTCTGATAACGACACAGATGTTGCCGCCGCTTCTTTACTCATTTCCGCAGGCCAACGTACTTCAGCTGAAAAGCATTTAGGACTGCCGCACCTGCTTGAGCATGCGGTATTTTTAGGGAGTAAAAACTATCCGCAACTCAGTGAATTCGATAGCTTTATTAAAAGCCAACGTGGTTGGTCAAATGGCTCAACCAGAACTGATAATACTCGATATCACTTTCAATTGACTGAGCAAGCACTTGGTGAGGGGTTAGCGCGCCTTGCTGATTTTATTGCTTTTCCGTTACTCTCAGAGCAAAGTATTAAAAAAGCACGTGTTGCCGTTGATAACGAATTTCACGGAAAAACAGGTGATTGGCGCAGAATTTTAGCAATATTGCAGCAAGAGAGTAATCCTAATCATCCATCCGCCAAATTTGGTACTGGTAATGCTAAAACACTGGCTGGCGATCTAAGCACACTTAAAAAAGCCCTGGTAAAATTTCATCAGCAATATTACGGTGCACAAAACATGACCTTGGTTGTCTATGGCAAAGGCTCTGTAGCAAACTTGAAAGGTATGGTGACAAAGCATTTTAGCCACATTAAACAAAGTAGCTTATCAGATAAACAATCAACAAAGCCTCGCCATTTAGCTAAACAGCTGGCAAGTCAAATAGAGCTTAATATTCAATCAAACATTCCTAGCTTAGATATTCGTTTTGAAGTCCCTGCAAATAATAGTAACTTTCCTTACAACGAAGGCGCTATTGCCAACTATATACTCAGCCATGAAGCAAAAGGC